>VEPB01000575.1 GCA_012026715.1 Methylococcaceae bacterium
CGATCCCGTTTTGTTCCGCCTGTATGGGGACTGGCGACGCCGGTCCTCTGCACGGTGGTGGATTGGCCGCTACGGAACATCCTGCCTCCCGCCAGCATGCTGATGGTGTACCTGCTGGGGGGGGGCTGGTCGCCAGCCGCCATGGCCGCTGGCCCTCGGTTCTGGCCTCCCTGATCAGCGCGCCGGCATTCGCTTTCTTCTTCGCCCCGCCGATTTTTTCGCTGGCGATGAAGGATCTGGAAAATGTCGTCGCGCTGGGCGTCATGCTGGCGACCGCCCATGTCACCAGCGGACTTCTGGAACGGCTGCGGACGCAGGCGGACATCGCCGCGCACCGCGAGAGCCGCGCCAAGGCCTTGTATCGGCTGAGCGAAGCCCTTTCCGGTGCGCGAACCGACCAGGATGCGGCGAGGGTGGCGGTGCGTCAGCTGCACGCCGAATTGGGGCTGCGGTCGGTGCTGTGGTGGCCCGACGCCATGGGCCGGTTGGTAAGCCTCGTCGGCCAGCCATTGCCGGAGTCCCTGAGGGGCGTTGATTGGGTTCAGGCACAGCGCGTTTACGATCGGCGCCCCGCCGCCGTAGCGGAGGACACCGGCATTGCCTGGTTCCCGCTCACCGGTTCCGAATGCCGATTGGGATTATTGGCAATGTCCGACAACCCGCGCCGCCTGCTTTCCGATTCGGAGCAAGGCAGCTTTCTGGAGATGCTGCTGCATCAGATCGGCCAAGCGCTGGAACGGCTGAGATTGGCCGAGCAGGCCAGAGCTTCCGGCGTCCAGGCGGAAACGGAAACGTTCCGGAATTCCCTCTTGAGCGCAATTTCCCACGATTTGAGGACGCCCCTCACACGGATCGTCGGCACTGCCAGTACCCTCGCCGAGCGGGACCAGACGCTGACGCCGCTCGAACGGCAGGAGTTCACCCGGGCGATTCAGGACGAAGCCCAGCACATGGCGGACCTGATGACCAAGATTCTGGACATGGCCCGGATCAGCTGCGGGAGGATCGATCTGCAGCGGGAATGGAGCGCGCTGGAGGAAATCATCGGCGCGGTCCTGACCCGGCTGGATGGCCCGCTCCGCGGCAGGGAGGTCCTGATCGACCTGCCGGACAATCCGCCCTTGGTGCGGATCGACGCGGTGCTGATCCAGCAGGTCCTGATGAACCTCATGGAAAACGCCGTGAAATACAGCCCGACTGGCAGTCCGATCGAGATTTCCGCCTCGTGGGAACCCCATGCCTTGCACGTCGCGGTGGCGGACCGAGGTCGCGGGATTCCCGAAGAGGGCAAGGAGCGGCTGTTCGAGAAGTTCTTCCGGCTCGCCCCGGAAAGCGCTGGGACCGGCGGCGGACTGGGGCTGGCGTTGTGCCGCGCCATCGTCGAGGCCCACGGGGGGCGGATCGGCGCGCACAACCGGCCTGGAGGCGGGGCGGTGTTTGAATTGAGCCTCCCGCTGCAGGAGTCGCCGCCGGTGGTGGATTGGCAGGAAACACCGGAGGCCGCGGCATGACGGAGACAAACGGGCTGATCCTGCTGATCGAGGACGATCAGCAGACCCGGCGGTTTCTCCGTTCCAACCTTGGCGGTCGCGGCTGGCGCATCGCCGAGGCTGAGGCCGGTAAACCGGGGCTCGCCATGGCCAAGGCGGAATAGCCCGACCTGTTGGTGGTTGATCTCGGGCTGCCGGACCTGGACGGATTGAGCGTGGTTCGAGGTCTTCGTCAGTTCACTGAAGCGCCGATCCTGATCCTGTCGGCGCGCAATCAGGAGCAGGACAAGCTCAAGGCGCTCGATGCCGGCGCCGACGACTACCTGACCAAGCCCTTCGGGACCGGAGAACTGGAAGCGCGCTTGCGTGCGCTCTTGCGGCGCACGCGCCAGGAACCCGGCAAGCGCGATTGCTTCGAGGCGGGGGACCTGCGGGTGGACCTGACCCTGCGCAAGGTGTTCAAGGACGGCGACGAGGTACGCCTGACGCCGACCGAATACCGGTTGCTGCTGATCCTGGTGCGTAATGCCGGGCTGGTGGTCACCCAGCGGCATCTGCTTACGGAAATCTGGGGGGCTGACCATGTTCAGGACAGCCACTATTTGCGGATTTACATGGGACAGCTGCGCCACAAGCTGGAAATCGATCCGGCCCGCCCCGTCATTTGCTGACCGAGGTCGGCGTGGGTTACCGTTTGCTTTCGCGGGATCCCTGATCGGGACGGGATGCCACGCAGTTTGAATGCCTAGTGAGAAGTTAACATTGCGTAGAGAGAGACTGTTTTTTCTTGCCTGGATGGCCGTCGTCGTTCCGACACCGGCCATCGCCGATACCCTGGCCGCCGCGCCGCTGCCCGATCTGACCCGGCACTGGGCCGGCTACGCCTCCCTGGCCATCATCCTGGTGGCTTACATTTCCGCCATGCTGGAAGACGTCACCATGTTGCGGAAGTCCAAGTCCATGGTGATGGGCGGTACCCTGGTGTGGTTCCTCATCCTCCTGGCCTATCAGCAATACGGGGACGTTCATCCGGCCGTCGAGGCGTTCAAGGCCAATCTGCAGTCCTACATCGAACTGCTGCTGTTCATCATGGCGTCGATGACGTATCTGAACGCCATGGAAGACATGCGGGTGTTCCTGGCGCTGCGAAACTGGCTGGTGGGCGCCCGCTTCGGCTATCGGAAGCTGTTCTGGATCACCGGGCTCCTGGTGTTCTTCCTGTCCACGGTGATCAACGGCCTGACCGCCGGCCTGCTGATGGGCGCGGTGGTGGTCGCGGTCGGCAAGGGGAACCCGCGTTTCGTCTCCCTGGCCTGCATCAACATCGTGGTGGCCACCAACGCCGGCGGTTCGCTGAGTCCGTTGGGAGGCATCTCCACCCTGTTCGTGTGGCAGAAGGGACTGGTGCCGTTCACCCAGTTCTTCACCTTGTTCATTCCCTGCTTCGTCAATTTTGCGGTGCCCGCCTCGGTCATGCACTTCGCGGTGCCCCGCGAGTGTCCTGTGCTGGAAGCCCAGCCGGTCGAAATGCAGCGGGGCGCGCTGGGTGTGATCGCGCTGTTTGCCGTCACCATCGCCATGGCGGTGGCGTTCGACATGTTCCTGCAGCTTCCGCCTGCCGCCGGCATGATGGCGGGGCTCAGCTTCCTGCAGCTTTACAGCTTCTACCTGCAGCGGTCCGAGCGCGGCGCCGAACCCGCCGACGATGACGACGCGGTCGCGAATTTGGGATTCGCCGACGAGCCGGTGGCAGGGCGCGAGATCCTGGAGCCTTATTCCTACGACATTTTCGAGAAGGTGGGGCGGCTGGAATGGGATACCCTGCTGTTCTTCTACGGGGCGATGATGGGCATCGGCGGCCTCGGCTTCATCGGCTATCTCGACGTGGTGTCCCAATGGTTTTACGGGCAGCACAATCCCACCGAAGCCAACATCCTCATCGGGCTGTCGTCGGCCCTGGTGGACAACGGCACCCTGATGTTCGCCGTGCTGAGCATGAATCCGGGCATTTCCCAGGGGCAGTGGCTGTTGCTGACTCTGACCCTGGGGGTCGGGGGCAGCCTCATGGCCATTGGCTCCGCGCCGGGCATCGGCTTGCTGGGCGTTACCAAGGGGCAATATTCGTTTCTGGGGCACCTGAAATGGTCGCCGGTGATCCTGCTGGGATACTTCGCCTCCATCGGGATTCATTTCCTGGTCAATGCCCGATTTTTCTGAAGGCCCCCGCATGACTGCCTCCCGTGATCTGTATCCCAATGGCCTTCGCCGCCTCGGCCGTATCCCCGCCGCTGCGCTGTCCGTCCTGGCCGCGCTGTCATGGCCCGGATGCGCGACGGCCGCGGCGGCGGTTCCCGTCGTCGGCATCGATCTCACCCGGCACTGGGTCGGCTATGTGGCGCTGGGGATTTTCGTCCTCGCCTGCGTCCTGGCGACCCTGGAAGACAAGCTCCTGCTGCGCAAGTCGAAGCCCATGGTGTTCGCCGGCAGCCTGATCTGGGTGCTGATCGCGGCGGTCTATGTCGGCGGGGGCCGAGGCGAAGAGTCGGGGCGGGCGTTTCGCGACATTCTGGAAGGCTATGCGGAGCTGTTTTTGTTCATCCTGGTTTCCATGACTTATCTCAACGCCATGGAACAGCGTGGAGTGTTCGACAGCCTCCGCATCTGGCTGTTGAGCAAGGGCTACGGGTACCGCAAGCTGTTCTGGATGACCGGGATACTGGCCTTTGTGCTGTCGTCGGTGTGTTCGAACCTCACCACGGCCCTGCTCATGGGCTCGGTGATCATGGCGATGGGCGCCAGGAATCCGCGCTTCATCGCGCTGGCCTGCATCAACATCGTGGTGGCAACCAATGCGGGCGGCTCCTTCAGCCCCATCGGCGACATCACCACGCTGCTGGTGTGGCAGAAGGGGATGGTGCCGTTCGGCCACTTCTTTTCCCTGCTGCTTCCGTCCATCGTCAATTTTGTGGTGCCGGCCGCCGTTATGCACTTTTGGGTACCGCAAGGACATCCGGAATCCGCGGGCGAGCCCCAATCCCTGAAGCACGGCGCCAAAGGCATCATCGTGCTGTTCGTCGCGACCATCGCGACGGCGACCTATTTCGAGAACTCGCTGGAGCTTCCGCCGGCGGCCGGCATGATGGCCGGGTTGGTGTATCTCAGCCTGTATTTTTTCTATCTCTACCAGGTCCGGGTGGTGCGGGTTCTGGGGGCGGAGGCGAATCACGGACCGTACGGCCCAGTGCCGCCGGGACTGCTGCGGAAAGCCATCGAGCCCAAACAGCACTTCGATGTGTTTCACAGCGTGTCGCGGCTGGAATGGGACACCCTGCTGTATTTTTACGGCGTCATGCTGTGCGTGCGAGGTTTGGGTTTCGTCGGCTATCTGAGCTTCGCCTCGGGGCTGTTGTATGCCGACCTCAATCCCACGCTCGCCAACATCCTCATCGGCGTTTTCTCGGCCTTTGTCGATAACGGCACCGTCATGTTCGCGCTGCTGAGCATGGCGCCGCCGATGCCGGAATCCGAGTGGCTGCTGGCCACGCTCACCGTCGGGGTGGGCGGAAGCATGCTGGCGATCGGCTCTGCGGCCGGAATCGGGCTCATGGGGCAGAGCAAGGGGGGCTACAGCTTTTTGTCCCACTTGAAGTGGACGCCGGTCATCGCCCTGGGATACCTCGCCAGCATCGCGGCCCACCTGTGGCTCAACACGGGAATCTCCCTGGCCGGATGGACGCCATGATCCCGCATCGCCGCAGCCGCGACATCGGACCTGCCCGATCGGGAGGGTGGGTTCGTGCCGGAGCCCGCGCCGGGCGGGGGATCGATTCGCCGGAGCGTAACTGATGGTCTCGGGCTATCGCTGTCCCAACTGCGGCACCGTGCTCATGGGCGACGGACGACTGGGGACGCCGGAAGTCTGCGGGTGTGGCCAGCCGATCGCCGCGCCGCTGGCGGACAAGGCGCGGCGCTACTGGATGTTGCAGGCGGCGCTGCCCTATGGGGCGGCGACGTTTCTGACGGTGCTGGCGGTGTTCCACGCGGAGTTGCCGGCCGATCCCTGGGAACGCTTCCTGAGCCCCATCCTGGTCGCGCCATCGGTCGCCTCCGTGGTCATGGCCTACCGGATTTTCCGGAATACCAAGCGGGACTCCGATTCCGATATTTTTCTGCACCGCTGTTTCGTCTTCGGCATGGCGGCGGCGGGATTTTGTTTTGTCGCCGCGGCGATCGCGATCCGGTTCTGACCCGCGATGGGCCGGCGGTCGCGCCACACCCGCGGCCCGTATCTTCTGCGGTCGGATGTCGATGGTTCCATTCTCCGAACGACTAAAGAGCGTCCCGGGTTCCAGCGGCCGCTGGCCCCGTGCGCACGGAATCGTTTTCGCCCCACCGGTCTCAACCCGGCGCGTCTCGGCCGGAACCCTCAACGGAGGATCGAACCATGAAATACCTTTGCCTGGCTTACGAGCAAGAAGCGCAGCTCGACGCGCTGTCCGCTTCCGACTGGGACGCGCTGCGGCGCGAAACGCTGGATTACGTCGATGAGTTGCGCGACAGCGGCCGGCTGGTCGCCGCCCATGCGTTGCAAAGCGTGCGAACCGCATCGACGGTGCGGGTGCGCGAAGGCAAGCCCTGGGTCACGGATGGACCGTTTGCCGAAACCAAGGAGACGCTGGGCGGGTTTTTCCTGATCGAAGCCAAAGACCTGGATGAGGCCATCCGGATCGCCACCCGCTGGCCGTCGGCGCGCCTCGGCAGTATCGAAGTGCGACCGATCGAGGAAACCCTCCGGGTGGAAAGCCGCTATGGCGGGCTGGCATGATCCTCTGCTCGCGACGCTGCGTCCCGTTTTGACACTGGGCAACGAGGACTGCCGGGCCCGGCATCAATAGACCGGAGGTTTAAAAAACCGCTACTCTATCGCTCCGAAGGACGAGCCAAATCCGCTCCAGCAAGGCGGGTCGTCCTGCAACTCGTGGATCGCCCGCGGATTCAGGAGTTTTGCCACGCTCCCGGTCGATACCCAGGCCGA
This sequence comes from Methylococcaceae bacterium, assembly GCA_012026715.1. GTDB lineage: Bacteria > Pseudomonadota > Gammaproteobacteria > Methylococcales > Methylococcaceae > VEPB01. Next base: position 6,526 of record VEPB01000575.1, read on the forward strand.
GGCGGCTGTTCTGCTCAATCATCGGGAGAGTTCCGTCCTGTCCTGCCGAGTAAACCACTGCTGCTCCGCCGGCACCGACCTGCCTGAAGCTCCCATGATCCCGGCGGGCGGGTTTCCGGGCTTTGGCGGGTTTGCCCGCTGCTTGGCCCTGATCGCGCTGCTGATCTGGCTGCAGCCCATTGCCCTGTCCCATGCGGCGGCGCCGGATGCCAGTCTGGAGGAGATCCAGCAGCTGGGCGAAGTGCACGCCAACCGGTCGGACCGACTCGCCGGCAATGTCACCAGTGTCGGCAAAAAGACCCAGCGCGCTTCGGAAGCGGCTGCCGCGGTCTTCGTCATCACCCAGGATGACATCAGGCGCAGCGGTGTCACCAGCATCGTCGAAGCCCTGCGGCTCGCTCCCGGTGTCCACGTCGCCCGGGTCGATGCCAGCCACTGGGCGGTAAGCGCCCGCGGTTCCAACGGGGTGTTTGCCAACAAGCTGCTGGTGCTGATGGATGGCCGGGAGGTCTATGCCTCCAGCTTCGGCGGGGTCTATTGGGATGTGCAGGACCAGCCGCTGGAGGACATCGACCGCATCGAGGTCATCCGGGGGCCCGGCGCCAGCCTGTGGGGCGCGAACGCGGTCAACGGGGTGATCAACATCATCTCCAAATCGAGCCGCGATACCCTCGGCGGCAGCGTGCGGGCCGGCGGCGGCAACCTGGAACAGGGCTTCGGCTCGTTCCGTTACGGCGTCAAGCTGGGGGACCAAACCTATGGCCGGGTCTACGCCAAGGGTGTCAACCGTGGCGCGTTTGATGACCATGCCGGCGGCAGCGCCCGCGATGCCTGGAGCATGACCCAATCCGGCTTCCGGGTCGACCATGACAACGACGCTGGCAGAACCCTCACGCTGCTGGGAGGCGCCTACCAGTCCCAGTTCGGACTGCAATTCGGCCAACCGGTACCGACGGCTCCCTATTCGGCGATCATTCGCGACCAGGGTCGATCCTCGGGCTTCAATCTGCTGGGCCGGTGGCGCGAAGCCCTGTCCCTGTCCTCGGAATTCACCGTTCAGGCGTTCCTCAATCACGATTACCGGCGCGAGCCGTTCGCCGTTCAGGAGCGCACCACCCTGGATCTGGAGTTCCAGCACCGCTTTTTGCTGGGCGACCGCCACGATGTCAACTGGGGTATGGGCTACCGCCTGCTGCGCGACGCTTTCGGCACCGGCACCCTGGCCTCGATCGAACCGGCATCGGCGAACAAGCAGCTCGCCAGCCTGTTCGTGCAGGACGACATCGGCCTGATCGACAACGAGCTCAAGCTGACTCTCGGGGCAAAGCTGCAGCATAACGATTACACCGGTTTTGAGGGGCAGCCATCCGGGCGTCTGCTGTGGACCCCGACCCAGCAGCACAGCGTTTGGCTCGCGGTGTCGCGGGCGGTGCGCACCCCCAACCGCGCCGATTGCTGTCTGCGGACCTTGCGGGGGGCGTTTGCGCCGGACGATCCCGCCAATCCCATCAACCAGACCACCGGAATTCCCAAAATGCCCCTGCTGTGGGGCGCGCAGGGGAGTTCCAATCTGAGCGCGGAGCGGGTGATCGCCTACGAAATGGGCTATCGATTCACGCCCCACAATCAGCTCTCGGTCGATCTGGCGCTGTTTTACAACCGCTACACTGCCTTGCGCAGCTGGGATGTGCGCGATTTTACCTACCAGTTTCATCCGGGCTACATCGAAGCCTACCTGAACCGGCGCAACAGCCTGAAGGCCAGCAGTTGGGGCAGCGAACTGGCGGTCAGCTGGAAGCCGTTGCCGTTCTGGTCGCTGGATGCGGTGTACAGCTATTTGAACATCAACTTGGAGGCGCCGCCCACCGCCCTCAGCTTTGACAACAACACCTCGCCCCGGCAGCAAGCTTCCCTGAGGTCCGCGTTCAACCTGACCGATTCGGTGGACCTGGATTTCTGGCTGCGTTACGCCGATCCGGTCTGGCGCCCGGCGTCCTCGCTCCGGGTGGACGGCTATCTGACCCTCGATACCCGCTTGGCGTGGCGCCCGTTCGATCGCCTGGAGTTGTCGGTGGTCGGGCAGAATCTGCTGGAGCCCAAGCACGCGGAATTCCGCCAGGAAGTGCTGGGACCGTCGCTGGTGCTGGTGCCCCGAAGCTATTACCTGCAGCTGAACTGGCAGTTTTGACGATGAAGGCGGACTGGCCCGTCAAGCGGTTAAGGGAACGCCGAATGCGGCTGGCAGTTCTGCTGGCGGTCGGTTTGTCGGGGGTGGCAGGCGCCAACGGCGACATGGATGTCGAGACGCTGAAGCTCAGCTATCTGGCCAAATTGCCCAAATTCATCGAATGGCCTGCCGCTGCGCTGCCGGCCGACACCCAAGCATTTACGCTGTGTGTCCTGGGGGACGAAAGCCTCGCGGCGATCGCCAGGCAGTTGGGGCAGCAGCAGGCCCAGCAGCGCTCGTTCAACGTCGTCGACGGCAAGCGGGTCGGCAATCTGGGGAAATGCCACATCCTCTATGTCGGAAACTCCGAGGAATGGCGCGCCGGAAGCGTGCTGGCCAAGGTACAGCGCAGTCCCATTCTAACCATCAGCGACATCCACGACTTCGCCAAGCAGGGTGGCATCGTGGAGTTCGTCGAGCAGGACCGCCACCTCAAATTCGAAATCAACCTGTCGGCCGCCGGCAAAGCCGGGCTGCGGGTGAACTCGAAACTGGCGGAACTGGCCGTGAAGACTTATTGATCGATCCAGCGATCACATAGGATTATGAGCTTGGTGCCATGTTCATCAAATTCCTCCGATGCTACAGCGGGGCCGACGTGCATGAGATTCCCGCGTTGCGGCCCACGCCTGCGATGCACTTCGCGGACGGGTCTGATACGTCGGACATTGCTTAACGAACGGGGCATTGGTGAGCCAGTAGGTAAACCAAATCCTCGGAGTACAGCACGGGTCCTTGCCGCCTGGGCTTGGTTTTTGTGCTGGAGCTGAATCGGAGCCCTCAACATCACCCGTATGGGACGAAGATGCCGAACATCATTGCTCCAAGAATTTCGTGGTTAAACAGGGGTAATGTGACGTGGTAGTGAGTTCTCGGTCGGCCCGACAGATCGATCTGCCGGACTTTGCCCGGCCCAGCGGAGCGGCGATTTGCTCCGGAGGGCCGCTTTCTCGCGGCTTGGCGCAATCGCCTTGGCTCCTTCGGGTACCCGGCCTCGGGCAAGTTTGCGAAGAGGGTATGACGCGGCGCATGGATGTCACAGCGATGATTTGGCGCGGCAGGCTGCGGCTGACGGTGTTGACGGCGATGTTGGTGCTGGACGTGTCGGCGGGGCCGATGTGATGATGCCCCGGCCCGAAATCGGCGGCTTGGCCGACCTGGCGGGCCTGATTCTGCCGGGCGCGCTGCCGGCGGTGGAGTAGCGGCATGCAGCGCTTGTTGGCACTGGCGCTGTTACTGCTGGTCGCCATGGCCGCATACCCGGTGCCGGAGAGGCCGCTGACCGTTGCGGTGCTGGCGTTCCGCCCCAAACCCCAGACGCTGGAGCAGTGGCGGCCGGTGGCCGACTATCTGGCGGAAACCCTGGGACGGCCGGTTGAGCTGACCGCTCACGACCATGCCGAATTGACCGCCGTGGCCGCCCGGCGCGGTGCCGATGTAGTGATCACCACCCCTAACCATTTCATCCTCCTCCAGCATACCGCCGGGGTTTCGGCGGCTCTGGCGACCCTGGTTTCGCGCGAGGGCGACTTCGAACTCAGCGCCTACGGCGGCGTCATCTTCACCCGCGCCGATCGCACCGACATCGCCGGCCTGGCGGACCTGGTCGGAAAGCGCATCGCCGCCACCACCCGGGACGCCTTCGGCAGCTACCAGATGCAGGCGGCCGAACTGGTGGATGCGGGAGTCCCGCCGCCTGAGGGAGTACGCCTGCTGCTGACCGGACAGCCCAACGACAAGGTGATCGAAGCGGTCCTGGTCGGTACCGCCGATGCCGGGTTCGTCCGATCCGGGGTGATCGAGGCCCTGACCGGCGAGGGCAAGCTCGATCCGGCCGCCATTAGACTCGTCAACCGCCAGAATCTACCGGCTTTTCCCTATGCCGTGTCCACCCATCTCTACCCGGAATGGCCGGTGGCGGTGATGCCCCAGGTAGACCGCAGTCTCGCCGCCCATCTGGCCGCCGCCCTGTTCCTGCTGCCCCGAGAACGGCTTGGCGGCTCCTCCCCCATCGCCGGGTTCACCACGCCGGCCAATTACGATGGCGTCGAGAATCTGATGCGGCGGCTGCGGCTGGCCCCCTTCGACCGGGTCCCGGAGTTCACCCTCGCGGATCTGTGGCGCCGCTACGGCCCCTGGCTCGCCGCCCTGGCGGGCACGTTGCTGTTGCTGGCAGCGGCTAGCGTCGGCCTGATCTTCATGGTGAGGCGCTCCCGCCGGTCCTTGCGGGAGATGGAGCGGCTGGCGGAGAAGGAAAACCTGATCCTGTCCAGTCTCGCCGAGGGCCTGTACGGCGTCGATGCCGGCGGTACCTGCATCTTCATCAATCCGCGGGCACTGGCCATGCTGGGATACGACGAGGACGAGATCACCGGCCGCCATGCCCATGCCCTGTTTCACCGCCACGACGATCCCGATCTGCAGGCCTGCCCGGTGAACCTGACCATTCGGGATGGCAGTAAGCGGGAACTGGAGGACCGCTTCATCCGCCGGGACGGATCGAGCTTCCCGGTCTCGCTGGCGATCGCCGCGATGACACACGGTACCGCCATCGTCGGTGCGGTGGTGGTGTTTCAGGACATCACCGAGCGCAAACGGGCCGAGGAGGAGGTCAGAAGGCTCAATGCGGAACTGGAGCGCCGGGTAGTCGAGCGCACCGCCGATCTGCAGATGGCCAATCGGGAGCTGGAGACCTTCACGTATTCTGTTTCCCACGATCTGCGTCAGCCCCTGCGGCACATCGACGGCTTTCTGGGCATGCTGAAAAAGCACCTGGGGACTGGCCTGGATGATGAGGGCCGGCGCTATATGGCGACCATTTCGGAGGCGGCCCTGCGGATGGCGCGGCTGATCGACGATCTGCTGTCGTTTTCCCGCAGCGGCCGCTTCGAGATGAACAAGGTCGCGGTGGACCTGGATGCCCTAGTCCAGGAGGTGGCGCGGGAACTGCAGCCGGCACCTGGGAGGGTCGTCGAGTGGTGCATCGGCGGGCTGCCGGTGGTCAGCGGGGATCATGCCATGCTGCGGGCTGTGTTCGGCAACCTCATCTCCAATGCCCTGAAATTCACCCGGACCCGGGAGCGGGCGCGGATCGAGATCGGCGGCCAGGCTGGCGAGGAGGGCGAATGGGTGATCCATGTGCGCGACAACGGCGGCGGCTTCGACATGCAGTACGCCCAGAAACTGTTCCGGGTGTTCGAAAGGCTGCACGGCGTCGACGAATTCGCCGGTACCGGCATCGGCCTGGCCAATGTGCGCCGCATCATCGCCCGCCATGGCGGCCGCACCTGGGCCGAAGGCCAGGTAGACGGCGGCGCTACGTTTTATTTTTCGCTGCCGCGGCCATAAGGTGACGGCTCCGCGCTCGGTGGTACGGTCAGCGATCGTCGGGGCGTCGCCGACATCGGGATCAATCCAGCCGTCGACAGCGGGGGCGACGTTGCTCCTGTCCGGGAAATTACGGGAGGTTCCGTAACTTCCCTTTCAACTGTCGGAATCATCGAACGCCTTCGGGTTGAATCGACGACTGGCCTTCCTCGAGTTCGAATTGAGCTCCTGCTTGGCGAAGTTTTGCATCGGCGCCCGCTCAAGGCGACAATGCCGGCTCGCCAGTGCCAGCGCCCGCATGCAGGTGCCCGGCGCTCCATTCCTACCCATTACAGGGAGTCCTCCATGTCTCAGTTTCCCCTCTGCCGCCTCGCCGGCATCGTCCTGGTGTCGTCGATGATCTGGGCCAGCGCCGCTCGGGCCGAGCAGTCCGCGCCCGAATCGGCGCCGCCGACCGCGGTGGAATCCGCGGAGCAAAATGCGTTCACGGCCGCCAGCCAGGCACTCAAGGCCGGGCCCGCCGACATTCCGCTGGCCGGTCAGGCCATCCTACGATTGCCGGCCGGTTACGGGTATGTCCCCAAGGCGCAGGCGGCCAGTTTGATGGAGTCCATGGGCAATCGGGTGGGCGACGGCCTGCAGGGTATGGTGGTGCCGACCCAACAGGGCGAAAACGCCGATTGGTTCGTGGTGATCAGCTACGACGACTCCGGCTTCATCAAGGATGACGATGCCCGCACCTGGGACGCCGACGAATTGCTCAACAACATCCGCAGCGGCACGGAAGAAACCAACAGCGAGCGGCGCAGCCGCGGCATTCCCGAGATCGAGGTGACCGGCTGGGTGGAAAAGCCCCAGTACGACGAGGCCAACCACCGCCTGGTGTGGTCCTTGGGGTCGCGCCAGAAGGGCGACACCGGTTCCGGCGATGCCGGCGTCAACTACAACACCCTGGCGCTGGGCCGCGAGGGCTATCTGAGCCTCAACCTGGTGACCGGTCTGGCCCAGGTGGAACAGCTCAAGCCGGTGGCCCGCACCCTGCTGGCCTCGCTCGATTTCGACCAGGGCAAGCGCTACGCGGACTTCAACGCCGACACCGACAAGGTGGCCGAGTATGGGCTGGCGGCGCTGGTGGCGGGGGTGGCCGCGAAAAAGCTGGGGATGTTCGCGCTGGCCGCCGCCTTCGTCGCCAAATTCGCCAAGGTGATCGGCGTCGCCGTGGTGGTGGGGCTGGCGTCGCTGAAGAAGCTGTTCGGCGGCAAGGACAAGAACAGTTCCACCGACCAGGCCTGATCCGGAGCCGCCTCGATGAAAGCATTGCTGATCCTGCTGTCGGCGGGCAAACTCGGCAAGGTCCTGCTCACCGGTGGCTCCATGCTGGTGTCGGTGTTCGCCTATGCGCTGATCTACGGCTGGTGGTACGCGGTCGGATTCGTCGGCCTGATCTTCGTCCACGAGATGGGTCACTACCTGGCGGCGCGCCAGCGCGGACTGGATGTGGGCGCGCCTACCTTCATCCCCTTCGTGGGGGCCTGGATCGAGTTGAAGGAGCGGCCCCACGACGCCGAAACCGAAGCCTATGTCGGCTTCGCCGGCCCCCTGGTGGGCAGCATCGGGGCGCTGCTCTGCTACTTCGTGGCCCGCGACCAGGACAGTGCCCTGCTGCTGGCCATTGCCTATTCCGGATTTTTTCTGAACCTGTTCAACCTGATCCCGGTCTCGCCCTTCGACGGCGGCCGCATCACCGCGGTGATCAGCCCCAAGATCTGGCTGCTGGGCGTTCCCATCCTGCTGGGGCTGTTCTTCTACCGCCCGAGTCCCTTGCTGATCCTCATGGCCATCCTGGCGGCGCCCCAGGTCATGCAGGCCTGGCGCCACGACCCCACCGCCCCGGAAAACCGCGCCTATTACTCGGTCGCCGCCGAGCACCGCATGCAGTACGCGGTCTACTACATCGGCTTGGCGGCCTTCCTCGCCATCATGTCCAACGACGTCCACAAAACCCTGCAGGCCATGCACCGCTGAGCCGCGCCGGCATGCCTCGGTCCCCGGTCGACGGCGGCTTACCAATTTCGAACCGGGTTGGGTCGGGCCGCCGGAGTGCAGTTCTCCGTGGGCTTTGATTCGGCATCGGCGCATTCTGGAAAAGCGGGGTTTTTCGAAGTGCCCATTCGGGTATTCCAGCGTTAGGTTTTTATGTTAACGATTGAGTACCGCCAAAATTACCCCCTTGCGTCTATCGATATCGCTGCGGTTTTCGACGCGTCCGGCATTCGTCGCCCCACCCATGATTTGGCGCGGATTGAGCGGATGTTTGCCAGTGCAAACCTGACTTTCTCCGCTTGGCATGAAGGCAAGCTGGTTGCGGTATGCCGCGCTCTGACAGATTTCAGTTATTGCTGCTACCTGTCCGACTTGGCGGTGGACAGCGCGTTTCAAAACCATGGAATTGGGCGGCAGCTTATTGCCAATGTTCGTTCTGCCATAGGAGAGGAGGTTGCACTCATTCTGGTATCTGCGCCTGAAGCGATGGCGTATTACCACAAGCTGGGATTCGAGAAAATAGAAAATGGCTTCATAATCAAACGAATTCGGTAAATAAACCTCATCCGGCGCACCATTGGCGATTCCTCGCTGCGATGTTCCTTTAGGCTCTTCCATGCTTATACTCGACCATGTTTCCATTTCCGTTCCAAGCATCGACGATGCTCGTCCGTTTTACGATGCCGTGATGGCCGCGCTTGGCGTCGACAAAGTCTATGATCTTCCCTGCGCACTCGGTTACGGCGTTCGCTGTAGCGACGTTGAAGACTTCCATTCCTGCCTGGCGGTTTATGAATCAGCAGAGGCCAATTTTGACGATAAGCGCCACTGGTGCTTCAAAGCAACCACCAGAGCCCAAGTTACTGCCTTCTATTCCGCCGGTCTGGTCAATGGCGGCAGAGATAATGGTGCGCCCGGCCTTCGTCAGCATTATCACGCAAACTATTTCGGTGCCTTTTTGTATGACCCGTTTGGCAACCGGCTAGAGGCCGTTTGTCATCGTGCGGACCCATAGACATAACCAATAAGGCCCATAGACGGAATGCGCTGAGGAGAGAAGTGCATCATTCGCGAGCGATGCGCCTCCTGGCGTCGGCAGATCTCTGCGGGCCGATCCCGGCTGGAGTCGGAAAAAAGAGGGGCGCCGAAGCGCCCCTCTTTGCATCACGATGAACGGCTTTCTTGCCGCCGCTCTCACATGCACATCACCATGCCGCTGTCCCAGGCCTTGGGCGGCTTGCAGATTTCAAACCGGACCGCCTGGCTGGCGCTGCCGCCCTTGCCGTCGATGGCCTGAATCTGGAAGCTGACCTTGTCCGGGGCGCCGGTGCCTGTCTTCCAGCTGATCTGGCCGCTGGCCGAGTCGATGGTCATGCCGGTTGGCTGGC
>VEPB01000147.1 GCA_012026715.1 Methylococcaceae bacterium
CAAAGGCGCCGGCGCGGACAACTTCAACGAGATCTACATGGAAGACAAGAAGGGCTCGGAACTGCTTTCCATCCGGGCCGAGAAGGACATGAAGACCGTCGTGGAAAACAGCTCGTCGATCGAGATCGGGATGGAAAAGAAAAATCCGGGAAATCTGGACTGCAAGATTTTCAACAATCGAACCACCACGATCGAGCAGGGCAACGAGACCTTTCAGGTCAAGAAAGGCAATCAGGAAGACAAGATCGACATGGGGAATCGGACCACGACCCTGGGGATGGGGAACGACACCCTCACGATCAAGATGGGCAACCAGGAAACCAAGATCAATCTGGGCAAGAGTACCAGCGAAGCCATGCAATCCATCGAGCTCAAGGTGGGCCAGAGCAGCATCAAGATCGATCAGATGGGGGTGACCATCTCCGGCATGATGATCAAGATAGAGGGGACCGTGCAGACGCAGGTGAAGGGACTCATGACCCAGGTGAACGGTGACGCCATGTTGACCGTCAAGGGCGGCATCACCATGATCAACTGACCGCAGCCGTCATGAACGAACCAAGCTTCAAGAAGATTCCGTCGCCGCTCGCGGCCCCCTTGTGTGCCGACATCGAACTCGACGAACCGGCGCGTCAGTTATTGCAGGCGGATCCCAGTCCGGCCGCGTTTCTCGCCCGGTTGATGGAGCAGGAACTTTTCACCGACGCGGTGCGCTTTCTCGCGCGCGCGCTGCCGCCGCGGGAGTCCACCTGGTGGGCCTGTTTGTGTGTCCGCACGACCTTGGGCGAGGACTCTCGGCCCGAGTTCAAGCTGGCGGTGGAAGCGGCGGAGCGCTGGGTTTATACGCCCAGCGAAGAAAATCGCCGGCTCAGCTATGAGGCGGCGCAGGCAACCAATTTCGATAGCCCGGCGGCATGGACGGGGATGGCCGCCTTCTGGAGCGGTGGCAGCATGGCGCCGCCTGATGTACCGGTGGTGCCGCCGGCGGAAAACCTGACGTCGAAAGCCGTGTCGGGAGCGGTCATGTTGTCGGCTGTAATTTTGGAACCGGAAAAGGCTCCGGAAAAATATCGGACCTTCCTGGAACAGGGCATCGACATTGCCAACGGAGGGAGCGGGCGACTGGGGCAGAAGCCCGCCGCGTGACGAAATGGGACCACCGCCTGTTACTTTGATGACCGAGTATTTCAGATCAGAGGAAAACCGTCATGGGATTGCCAGCAGCACGAGTCGGCGATATGCATGTTTGTCCGATGTTCACCGGTCCGGTACCTCACGTGGGCGGCCCCATCCTGCCGCCGGGCTGTCCGACCGTGCTCATCGGCGGAATGCCGGCGGCCCGAGTGACCGACATGGCGGTTTGCGCGGGGCCGCCTGACCTCATCGCCCTGGGTTCATTCACCACCTTGATCGGTGGCATGCCGGCAGCCCGCATGGGGGACATGTCCGCCCATGGCGGCGCCATCGTCATGGGTTACCCCTTGGTGTTGATCGGCTGAATCCATGGCCGGAGAAAACAAGGGCGGCGACAGCTATCGTTGCCAAACCTACAGTTCGCGCACCTGCCATCCCGATGCGCCCGCCGGAGGTGGCGGGCCGGGTGGCTTTGCTCAGACCGGAGCGCTCGGCCTGGAGCACGATGGCGCCCACGCCATTCCCCATCCGGCTTCTCCCCACGCCAGGCAGCTGACGGCCTCGGACATCGCCGGGGCGGGCCAAGCAAGGCCCGGAAGCGGTGAGCTTCGCCGGAACACGAGCGGGGGCCGCCGCGAAGTTCCGGTACTCCGCCTGGGAAATCAGGGCGAGGAGGTCGCCAAGCTTCAGGCTTTGCTCAATGTCCGCTTGGTTCCCAGTCCCGGTCTGTCGGGCGGGCGATATGACGCTGCCACCGAGCAGGCGGTCAGGCAACTCCAGCAGGCCAAGTCCATTCGCGTGGATGGCATTGCCGGCAAGGATACCTGGTATCACCTGCTGGTCGGCGGAGAGCTCAAGCTTGCCGTCGCCGGCTCGGCGCCCACGCCCCGTGCGCCTGCGATCGCGGCACCCCCAACTCCCCCGCCCGTTCCCAAACCGGCGGAAGAGGCGGTGTTGACCTGGCCGTTGGAGAAGAAATTCACGGAGGTGCTGACGCTGACCGGTTCCAAGCTGCCGGGAGACGTTCAGAAGGAGTTCATGATGCTGCTGAGCCCGGAGAGCCTGGCCATGATCGCCGGCACCTTCGTGCTGTTGGCCGCCTCCCACGCCTTCGGGATCGGCGAGGTGATCGACATCGTGTTATTGATCACCGGCGCCTATTTTCTGGGTCGCCAGGTCTTCGAGGTAGCCGGTGACCTGAACGATTTCCTGGTGCTCACCTGCAACGCGTCCGATCGGAAAGAGCTGGATCAGGCCGCCGACCACCTGTCACGGGTGATCGCCGTCATCGGCGTAGCGGCATTTATCGCCTTGCTGTCCCGCGTAAAGCTGCGCAAGGGCGGCGGCAAAGCCGGCGGCGGTGTGGCTGCCGCCGAGGAGGCCGAGGCCGCCGGTGCCGGCCGGCGCTCGTCGGGTTCGAAGGGGGAGGAACCGCCGCCGGCCCACAACCAACAGCCGAAGCCGCAGGAAAACGGCGCGAGCGCCCCCACCTCCAAGGAACCGGCCAACACTTGCGGCAGCCAGTGCAGCAAGGCCGGCGAACCGGTCAGCATGGTGAGCGGCGAGGAAATGCTGGAACGGGTGGATTTCACCTGGGACGGCCCTTTGCCCTTGGTGTGGCGGCGCTTCTACCGCAGCGGCCAGTGCGACCAGGATCTGCAACTGGGCCATGGCTGGCTGAGCCCTCTGGACGAATGGCTCGAGGTGGGCGAGCGGGTGAGCTACCACAACGCCGACGGCCAGCGTATCAACCTGCCGTTGCCGGAGGTGGGCTCCTACAGCGTCAATCTGCCGGAGCAGATCCGCCTCTACCGCGATGCCAAGCGGTTCCGCTTGGTGGACCGTAGCGGCCTGGAACGGGTGTTCCTCGGAGCGTCCGGGCGCTGCCTGTTGGCCAGTTGGAACAATCGCGAAGGCCAGAGCCTGCAAATTCACCGGGGTGATCATGGCGACATCGACCGCATCAGCGCCGGCAGCCACCGGCATCTGTTGCTGGAGCGGCAAGGCCGGCACATCGTCGCCATTCGCCGCGCCCGCCGCAACGGCACCGCCTACGAGCCGGTGAGCGATCCGCTAGTCCGCTATCAATACAGCGAAGAAGGCGATCTGATCGCCACCCTCGACCGGCTGGAACAGGGCGAGCGCTACGGCTACCGCAATCATCTCCTCATCAGCCGTAAACTGGCGAGCGCCTTTCTGTTCCAGTTCGAATGGGACGGCGAGACGCCGAAGGCCCGCTGCATCCGCAGCTATGGGGAAAACGGCATCTACGACTACCGCTTCGAATGGCTGCC
>VEPB01000563.1 GCA_012026715.1 Methylococcaceae bacterium
GGCGCTTCTGCTGGGCGAAGGCTTCCACTTCGCGGGGCATGTTGGCGCGCCGGTAGAGTTCCGAGAGCCGGTCCAGGATGGGGATGCCCAGGTGGGGCATGACCAGGAAACTGGCGGGCATGCCCGGCAGCATCCTGGAGATGCCGTCGGTCGCGACGGCCAGGCCGCGGTCCTTCAGGTCGGAGCCGATCTCGGTCACGCCGACCGCCGCGTTGACCCATTTGCTGGCTTCGCCGAGCCGGCCCTGCTCCGGCGGCGCCGGGTTGCGGAAGGCGTCGGCGTTGTCGTTGAGGACCTGGGTGAAGGGATCGATGCGACTATCGCCCGTGGGCGTAATCATGGGCTCCGGCGGCTGCGGTTCGTCCGCGGGGGTCTGGAGTTTGACCGGATCAGCCATGGCTCAGGCGCTCTGCAGCTGGCGCTTCTGCTGGGCGAAGGCTTCCACTTCGCGGGGCATGTTGGCGCGCCGGTAGAGTTCCGAGAGCCGGTCCAGGATGGGGATGCCCAGTTCCGGGCAGGACAGTTCCAGGCTCAGGTCCTTGGCGTCGTGCCAGGCGCTGGCCGCCTCCCTGGGTTTGCCGTTCGCCAGCAGGGTCTGGCCGAGCTGGTCGAGCACGGCGATCCTGGCATAGGGCGATGACAGCGACTCGGCGGCGGTAAGGGCGAGGCGAAAATAGCCTTCGGCGTCGAGGTACTGGTTCAGGGCGAGGCTGCATTCGCCGGCTCCGATCAGCAAATTGAGCATGACCGCCAGGTTGCGGGTGGGGCCGGCCACGCCCAGCGCCCGCTGATACCAGGTTTTGGCGTGCTGGATTTCCCCCAGGTGGCGGGCGATGTCGCCCTTGCCGCCCAGTGCCAGGGCTTCGCCGACCGCATCGCCCTGCTGGCGGCTGTAGCCGATGAGGAGGTTGTATTTGTCGACGGCGGCCTCGTAGCGCCGGTACGCCACATCCAGCGCGGCGACCTGGGAGACCGCCTGCATGCGATCGGCCATGGGCGCCGTTTCGTCATTGAGGGTGCGGACCAGGGTGTCCGCCACCCGTTCGGGGGAGAAGTCGATGGGCAGAATCAGCAGGCCGTCGAACTTCTCTTTGCGCAGTTCGGGCAGGAACAGCGGCTTGTGCCGGTCCTCGCGGATCAGGAAGCGGTGGGTCTCCATCCAGGGTTCATAGCCCTTGAGCGCCAGCAGCGGCGCGATCAGGGCGCGGTAGCCGGCGGGATCGGCGATTTCCGAGGGGAGCAGCGCCCAAACCAGGGTCATCTCCGGAGGCGCACAGTAGCGCAGGTAGCGAATGAGCGTGAGCAACCGCCGGGGCGGCGGCTGGCGCGGGTCGAGGCAGTCCAGGGGCAGCGGCGGCCAGGCGGGCTCGTCCGCCTCTTCTAGCGCCGCCGACAGGGCCTCGACCTGCAGCCTTACCGTCTCGACGCATTGCTGGACGTAGTCCTGCGCCTGCCGGCAGGGAAAGGGGAAGGTCACGAAGAGGTGGGCGTTCCATTGCCGGTCCCAATTCTGGAGAACCTTGACCGGAAACAGTACGTCGTGGTCGGAGCATTCGATCACCAGCGCCGGGAAGTCACGCTGGTCGACGAATTCGCGCATCCCTTGTTCCATGGCTTCGAAAGCCCTGCGCATCGGCGGTTCTCCTAATTCAAGCGAATGAACCGGCTGCGAACCACGGTATCCGCGTCGGTGCGGATGTCGACGCCGCCCTTGCCGGCCTCCATTTCGATGGTGTCGGCGGCCAGGCGAAGGGTGCCGGCGGCTTCGAGGGAAATGTCTGGACTGAGCAAGCGCACCACCGGCCCCCGTTCGGAACTGTGGACTGCGATCAATGGGGTATTCGCGGAGTCGGTAATCCAGACACTCTGACCTTCTCCCAGTTGCAGTCGAGGCCCGGGGGCGGCCGAAGGGTCGGCGGATTCGTTACGCGGGCCGCCGGTCAACACCGCGGTGATCAGGGGCTCCGGCCAGTTCAAGGGTTGCGCCAGGATGACTCTTGCGCCAAGCGCGGGCGCAATGTGGCGGACACTCTGAAGCCAGCGGCTGAGGTAATCGCCCGCCGGATCGGTCCAGCCGACGAGCAGTCGGCCGGGCAGGTCGGGATTGTGGCTATCCAGGACTTCGCCAATCAGCAGGCCTCCCGCCGCCGGTGGCGGTTCGGCGATGTCGGCCAGCCGGGGCGCGGGACGGACGGTCTCCAGCAAGGCCCGCAGGCTGGCGGATTCGTCCTCTTCCAAAAGGGCGTCGTCGTTTTTCGATGGCTCGTTCATGGTGCGTCCTGCCGGGTTCAGTTGATGTAGGCGAGCACGCCCTGGATGGTGACCCCCGAGGCGTTGATGGTGATGGACGAAGAGCCGTCCGGGGTGGACAGGGTGATCTCGGGGGCCGAGATGCTGATTTCCTTGGCGCTGATGGAGACCGAATTCCCTCCGGTAATGGTGATCTCGGGAGCGTCCAGGCCGATGGATGCTTCGCCTTTGACGGTAACCCCGGGCTGGCCAAATACGTAGGTGCCTTCGCCGTAACCGAGGATGCCGACCCCGGTGCTGGTACCCTTGATGGAGACGCCATCGCCATTGCCGAGAATGGACACACCCTGTCCATTGCCGACGATGGAGACGCCCTTGGTATCACCCTGGATCGTCACTCCCTCGGTTTCTCCCTTGAACGCAGCGCTCTTCTTGGCGGTCAAGCTGTAGTGTCCGCTGTCCACCTGCACGAACCGCGAACCGTTCTGCACTTGCAGGGTGGCATCCTGTTTCACCTGCACATGGCGCCTACCTGCGGCGATGGCGACGGTGTCGTCTCCGGCGACGACGTTTCGGGTGTGGTGGCCCTGAACGTTCACGGTCCGGTTCCCGGTGGCCACGGACAACGCATCGTTGCCGTTTTGCACGGTGGTGGTCCGATTGTTGGCGATGGTATTGGTCTGATCGTTCTTCACCGTGGTGGCCATGTCGTGCTGGCCGTGAATGTTGATCTTCTCCTTGCCGGCGGAGTCATCCATGGACATCTCGTTGTAGCCAGCACCCTTGTGGGTGCTGGACTTGATGCCGCTGACCGTGGCGCCTCCCGGCAGCGCAAAGGGGGCGCGGGAATCGCCGTTGTACACCCGGCCGGTGATGATGGGGCGGTCGGGATCACCTTCCAGGAAATCCACGATGCCCTCCTGGCCGATCCGCGGGATGGAAACGGCCCCCCAGCCCTGCCCGGCCCAGGGCTGCGAGACGCGGACCCAGCAGGACGCCGTTTCATCGGCGCGGCCGTAGCGGTCCCAGTGGAATTTGACCTTGACCTGCCCGTGTTCGTCGGTCCAGATTTCTTCGCCCGGCCGCCCCACGACGACGGCGGTCTGCGGTCCCTGGACGACCGGCTTGGGGGTCGATCGCTGGGGGCGGAAAACGGTGTCGGCATCCAGCGCGGTGAAGCTTCCCCTGAACGTGTCTATCCCTGCGGTATTGCCGGAAGTGGTTTCGTATTTGTTGGAGCGCAATTCCAATCGGCTGGAGGTCACCAGATAGCGCCTGTCGCAGTCGGCGCGGGGAAAGTCCTTCAACTCAAACACCGATCCACAGGTCAGGCCCCTGGCGGTGGTCGAGCCCCTGGAAATGGAGTAGCGCGCGTGCTGTTCCTCGATGCGGCGGCGGGCGATGGTCGAGCCGTGGTCGCAATGGCAGTGCGCTTCCGGGTAGTCGAAGAGTTCGTACTCGGAATGGGGGTGCTCGCGCCGGATGGTGGATTTAACGGATAGGTCCGCCTTCGGCTTGGTAAAGTCGAAGTTGGTTGCGGCATAGGCGCCTGATTGAACCTCGTTGGAAAACGTCCAGTCCTCAATGAGGCCGTAATCTTCGTTTCGATCGTCGCGGACCCCGCGATAGTGGATCTGTTCAAAATCCTGAACCGGCTTGTGGGCCGCCGGGGAGTCGGCCAGGATCAGCGTGTGGCTGTCCCGGTCATGGCGGAAAAAGTAATAAATGCCCTCGTCCTGGAGCAGTCGGCTGACGAACTGGTAGTCGGATTCCCGGTACTGGACGCAGTATTCCCGCGGCAGGTAGGTTTCGCTCAGGCGTTCTTCGAAGTGCAGCTTGCCATGGCCCCGGAACACTTCCTTGACGATTGTCGGAACAGTCTGGTTTTGAAAGATCCGGCAGTCCGAATTGCGTGACAGAAACCACAGCCACGGCCTTACGATCAACTGGTAGCGGGCCAGGTGGTCGACCGCGCCCTGGTATCCGAAGCTGCTCACGAAGCCGTTGAAATAGCGGTATCGGCCTTGAGGCAGTTCCATCGAAACCGTGACCGGCTGGCCCAGCATCTGCTCGGGGCGAATCGATTCGTCGGCACTGAGGGCATCGATCCGGTATTCGAACAATTCTCCGAGGGCTTCGGCCGCTTCCATTCGATAGAACAGCAGGGTGTTGGGACCGAGCGGAGTCGTGAGCTGAAAGACGCGGTGAGTCTGGCAGAAGTCCATAGTTTCGTCCTGAGCGCCATTACATCGGGGAGCCAACCGCGGGTGGTAGCGCGGCAATCCGCCTGTTTCTCACAGAGACTGCGGTGTCTGTCAATAACCACATCACAGACGAAAGGTAAACCTTCGGAGAGATTGTCTGATTGAATGTGGAATTTCAATCCCTCCGACAAACTCCGAGTTCCGTTTTCTCTTTATATGGCGGTTGAGCCAAACGGCGAAGTCGGGTGCGTAGATCGAGCGGATGGCTGAAGAAAGCGGTGCGCCTTTTCAGATCATGCCGATCTTGTCGCCGTTCCCTTCCGCGCGCGGCGGCGGTTTGCAACCTTGGCCGACCTGTGCGAGAACCAGCTTGTGGGCCACACGGGGCGTCCTCGTGCCGCCCATTCGCGGCCAAGGCCGGTCATACCAGGAGTCCTCGCTCCGATCGGGAAGTTCATGAAACATCCGGACATTTGTTTGGGCCCAGAAATGTCCCGTTCAAACGTCCAGGCTGAGCTCGGCGATTTTTCGGGTCAAGGTGTTACGTCCGTAGCCCAGCAGTTTTGCGGCTTCCTGCCGGCGACCCCGGGTGAACTGTAGGGCTGTCGTGATCAGTGTGCTTTCCGCCACGTCGATAGCATCCTTGGCGATGTTGCGCTCACCTTTTCGCAGCTGGCCGTCGACCCAGCGGCGAAACACGTCCTGCCAGGCGTCCGCGGTCGAAGCCGCGTCTTGCTTGACTTGCAGCAACTCCGGCGGAAGATCGTGAAGGTGAACCTCCTGGCCGGGCGCCATGACCGTGATCCAGCGGCAGGCGTTTTCCAACTGGCGCACGTTGCCGGGCCAGTCGAGCCGGCAAAGGTACTCCTCGGTATCTTTCAGCAGGGTTTTGGTTTCCACGTTGAGCTCGGCGCTGGCTTCCTTGAGGAAGTGCTTCAACAGTAGTGCGATGTCCTGGCGCCGTTCCCGCAGTGGCGGGATGTGAACGCGGATGACGTTGAGGCGGTGGAACAGGTCTTCGCGGAAGCGGCCTTCGGCCACCAGGGATTCAAGGTTCTGATGGGTCGCGGCGATGATGCGCACATCCACCTTGGTCGGGGTATGGGCGCCCACCGGAAAGAATTCGCCGTCGGCCAGGACCCGCAGCAACCGGGTTTGCAGTTCCGCCGGCATGTCTCCGATTTCATCCAGAAACAGCGTGCCGCCGTCAGCTTGTTCGAAGCGGCCGATGCGGCGGGTTTGGGCCCCGGTGAAGGCGCCACGTTCGTGGCCGAACAACTCTGATTCCAGCAAGTCCTTGGGAATGGCCGCCATGTTCAGGGCGATGAAGGGTTGAGCGGCGCGCGGGCTGTGGCGGTGCAGGGCGCGGGCCACCAATTCCTTTCCGGTGCCTGATTCGCCGTTGATCAGCACAGTAATGTGGGACCGGGCCAAGCGTGCGATGGCGCGAAATACCTCCTGCATCGCGGGGGCTTCGCCGATGATTTCGGGAGTCCGTTCCGACACCGACGACGCCGGACTGAGTTCCTGTTTCTGCCGCTGGCCGTGGATGCAGGCGCGTTTCACCAGATCCACCGCAGCGTCGAGGTCGAAGGGCTTGGGTAGGTATTCGAAGGCCCCGCCGTGGAATGCCGAAACGGCGCTCTCCAGATCGGAGTGGGCGGTCATCACGATTACCGGCAATCCGGGACACGTCCCCTGCAGTTTGCTTAACAGTTCCAGCCCGTCGATCCCGGGCATGCGGATGTCGGTGAGGATGGCGTCGGGACGCTGCCGTTCCAGCGAATCTATCAAGGCATTAGCGCTGGAGAAGCAGCGCACGTCGATGGCTGCCTTGTGCAGGGCCTTTTCCAAGACCCAGCGGATCGATCGGTCGTCATCGACCACCCAGACGCGGGGTGAGCTATTCATGGGACTTCTCCAGCGGCAGATAGATTGAAAAGACGGTGTTGCCAGGCGAACTGGCGCATTCCACCAGGCCGCCGTGCTGACTGATCAAGGATTGCGCGATGGATAGGCCGAGTCCGGTGCCTTCGGCGCGGCCGGTGACCATCGGATAGAAAATCTGGCCCAGCAGTTCGGGCTTGATGCCGGGGCCGTCGTCGACGATGTCGATCTTGGCGGCCAGCGCGTGGCGGCGATTACCGAGGGTGACCTGACGGTGAATCCGGGTGCGAATGGTGATGGTGCCTTCCTTTCCTACAGCTTGGGCCGCATTGCGGACGATGTTCAGAATGGCCTGGATGAGTTGGTCGCTATCCCCCAGGACGGGCGGGATGCTAGGGTCATAATCGCGCTGGATGAAAACCTTGGGCGGCGCTTCCACCTGCACCAGTTGGCGGACCCGCTCCAGGATCCGGTGAATGTTGACCAGACTCATCTGTGGTGGTTTGTTGGGCTCCAGCATGCGGTCCACCAGCAGCTGGAGCCGATCCGATTCGTCAATGATGATCCGCGTGTACTCCCGCAGCTCTTCGCCGCGCAGCTCGGCATGCAGTAATTGTGCGGCGCCGCGCAGACCGCCCAGCGGGTTCTTGATCTCATGGGCCAGTCCCCGTAGCAGCATGCGCGCAGCGTTTTGCTGAGCCATCAGCTGCTCCTCCATGGAAATCCGCAAATGCCGGTCGACTTGTTGAACTTCTGCCAATACCCTGGGAGCGGACTCATCCAGGGCAGGGGTCAGAATGACGTTGACCGTGATCGGTTGGGGTTGAACGTTGAGAGTCACGTTCCGTTTGGTCAGGGAGGCGCCGGTCTCCATTACCCGGAGCAGATCTTCTTCGGTGACCGAATCGGTCAGCGCGAACACGTTGTGAGCGCGCGCGCCGAGCACTTGGCGGGCGCTCAGGGCGAACAGCATCTCGCCGGGCATGTTGATGTAGATCAGGCACAGATGCTGGTCAAACAGCAAGACGGCATCTGCCAGATTGTCCAGGATGCGCCGGTAAAACGCGGCCGGGTCGGCGTCTATCATGTTGTGGCCTTGGTTGCCCGAATTCTTCTAGGCGGGATGAGAGATCCGGGAACAGGGGAAGGTTTCATCGATGTCTAGCGGTCCACTGCCTATAGGTATGCTTTCAAAAAGCAATAACGAGGCCATGGTGGTGCATCCGAAAGATCAGGAAATAACTTCCTGTTCGATCAATCGTCTACCAGTCGATTCGGAGACCAGTTGGCGGAAGGTCATGGTCTAGCATAGAACAGTTGCGGACGTAACGCACAAAAATGGTGCGGCCGTGTTCGATGTGTTCGTTTTAGAAACCATCTGGGAAGCGTTTTTTCGCAATCTGCGGCAGTCAAATTTAGCGCCTTGCAACAACGAAATGGCGCGCACGCTCGTTCATGGTTCGCTTCTTTTTACAAATTTGCGGTGCCGCTGATCTATTCAGGCTTGCCAGCACATCCCCGCCAAGACCTGGTTTCATAATAGGAAATATCTAATAAGCGGCTTCGGTCGTCGAAGTCTCGCCCTCGGTGCGCCCCGACTGGCCCGTTTTGCCGGGCATCGGGCGCGACTCGGCCACGTGTCCCCTGAAAACCTGTGCCGTGATGTGTTTGATAAGAGAAGCCAAGGGGAGCGCGTCCTAAAAGGGTGGCATGGCATCGAGGCAAAACTTTCGTGCCGAGACAAAATCGACCCTCCGGTCGACGCCTCCGTTAAGCCCTCCTACTGGTGCTGTCTCGATTCTCTTACAGAGACGGCATTTAGCTGTGCGCTCCAGCAAAAGCTCAGGAATTCGGAACCATTTTGAGAGATTAGGGGGGATGTATAGGTGAATGAGTCGCCTTAGGGCCGGAATTTATAGTCAAGAAATTTTACACATGTAGGGTATGGGAAATTTTGGGGGGGAGAAGGAAAAGAATCCAAAAAATGGATGCTTACAAACAGGTCGGAGGTTCGCTGTCAGCGATTTTTACAACCCAAAGGGAGACGGGAGGAGGTTGTTCGTATATATATTGATTCATCAGCAATTTTTTTCATGGCACGCCCTGTGCTTCTAGTGACAGTGAGCGGATCGCTGGATAGGACATCGTGTTGTTCTCGCTGTAACTGCCATTGGCGCAATGGCGAACGAACGATGAGGTGCCAGCAGTAGCTGGTGGGCGACAGGGAACAGACAAGGATGTTTGCGTTTTCCTGCGGTCAGTGCAGTGCCTCAAGTTCCTATCCCGAAGAGCCGTATGAGTCCGCAATGCCGTGTAGATGTCTCGGACGGCTTGGTTGTCATAGGTCAATTAGCCATACAAAGTCTTAGCGAAGGAGGTGTGAAGTGTCCCGGAAGCGTATAAGTGGGTCAACGTTTGACGAGCCGACAAGTGTATTTCTTCTGGAATACCTGTTGTTTCCAATCCCGGTTGTCGGTCTCCTCGTCGCCATCGCAAATTTCGATGGGGAATATATTACCGACAGCTACCGGTTGATGGGGATATTGGCATTTGTGCTTTCAATGCAAATATTCGGTAGGGCTGACATATATCGTGCGTCAAATTTTATGGCTGTTATTGGCGCTTTTGCCGGTATCGCTATGCGCTGGATCGGTGTAGTCGCCGCCTTGGCAGTTTGTTTGTACATAACAGAATTTTATTTCTTTATTTCGCCGCGGGTTCTGCTCACTTGGGTAGTGGCCACGCCATTTGTGTTGGTTATATCTCAGTTTCTTGTGTGCAAGCTGGTTTCCTATGCAGTTAACCTTCAGCCGACCAAGACGGCGGTGATTGTTGGCGCCAATCAACTGGGTTGTGAACTAAATTCCAATATCAGGCAGGATCGGTTTTTGGGGGTTCATGTCAGCGCATTGTTTGACGACCGAAGTGTCGAACGCCTGCCGGCGAGTGTCGAGACGGATAAGCTAAACAAGTTTTCTGAGTTGCTCGACTATGTGAAAAATAACAACGTACATATTATTTATGTCTGTTTGCCGATTGCTCCGCAGTCCCGCATATCGAAACTGCTGGATGAGCTCGGTGATACAACGGCATCGATCTATTTCGTGCCCGATATTTTTACTGTCGATCTGATTCAGTCTCGTATTGACAGAATCTCTGGTATTCCGATCATCGCATTGTGTGAAACGCCCTTTTATGGTTTGCGGCGCTTGGTTAAGCGAATCGCCGATATCGCTGTCGCCGGGGCGGCCCTTCTCATGATTTGGCCACTTCTGCTGGTAATTGGTCTCGGCGTGAAGCTAACCTCGCCCGGCCCGATTTTCTTCAAGCAAAGACGGTATGGGATCAATGGCCAGGAGATTTTGGTGTATAAGTTCCGGAGTATGAAAGTTTGTGAGGATGGTGATAAGGTTGTTCAAGCCCGGCGTGACGACGACCGCATTACACCTTTCGGCCGATTCTTGCGTAAGACCTCGTTGGACGAGTTGCCGCAATTTTTGAACGTTCTGGAAGGTACGATGAGCGTCGTTGGGCCCAGGCCGCATGCAGTTGCCCACAACGAGATGTACCGCAAAGATATTAAGGGCTACATGATTCGGCACAAAGTTAAGCCTGGAATTACCGGTTTGGCCCAAGTCAATGGATTGCGCGGTGAGACAACGACGGTTGATCAGATGCGTGCCCGAGTCCAATGTGATATTGACTATATGCGTAACTGGTCTTTGAGTTTGGATTTGTGGATCATCTTCAAAACCATAGGGGTATTGTTCGGCGACCGGCACGCTTATTGATGCATGCCGGTTGTAGTTGGGATTTAAATTTGCTTGGTCGGCTGAGGCAACGAGGGATATCAACCACCGCAGCCGATCATTCGCTCGATGGGTAGATCAAGTCTACTTTTGACACCGGCCTTGAGCCGGTGTTGTTTTATGAGGCGTGGCTACATTCTCTGGATATTCTCTGCTTGAGATCGTCCGCACTGAGCCGATGTCGCGAATGCGACGACGAAAAGGATGTAAGGATCGTTTTGGCGCCGGCGGTGGCGGGGGGCGCCGCTGTGGCTCTGGACGTCCGATTAACACTGTCCGATCTCGCAAGTCTCTTCGAAGGAAATCCCTTTCCTCCCTCCAAGTCTTTTAGGCGCTGGCCGACAAGCAGTTGGGGTGTGCTTGTGAATCCAGGATGCTGGAAATCTCCCGCCTGACTTCGTTATCTCCGGCCTGAAGTGGCGAGTGGGCGGTTCCTGCCGTGCGATCGATCCGCGATGAATCTTACCTCTGCCGGTATCCCTCCGACTCAATGGCGGAAGTGGCGAACGCCGGTGAATACCATGGTCAGGCCGAATTCGTCCGCGGCGGCGATGACTTCGGCGTCGCGCACCGATCCGCCGGGCTGGATGATGGCGGAGACGCCGGCGGCGGCGGCGGTGTCCACGTTGTCGCGGAACGGAAAGAAGGCGTCGGAGGCGACCACCGAACCGCGCAGGTCCAGTCCTTCGTCGGCAGCCTTGATGGCGGCGATGCGGGAGGAATAGACCCGGCTCATCTGGCCGGCGCCGATGCCGATGGTGTGGTGGTCCTTGACGTAGACGATGGCGTTGGATTTGACGAACTTGACCACCTTCCAGGCGAACAGCAGGTCGGCGATTTCCTGATCGGACGGCTGGCGACGGGTCACCAGCTTCAACTGCTGCAGGGTGATCTCGGCATCGTCCCGATCCTGCACCAGCAGGCCGCCATTGATGCGCTTGTAGTCCCAGGCCGGAGCGGGCTGGCTGGGCCACTGGCCGCAATCCAGCAGCCGCACATTGGGCTTGGCGGCGACGATGGGCAGCGCCTCGGGGGCGATCGCCGGAGCGATGATGACTTCGACGAACTGGCGTTCGACGATGGTCTTGGCGGTCGTTGCATCGAGCGGCCGGTTGAAGGCGATGATGCCTCCAAAGGCCGATGTCGGGGCGCAGCGGTAGGCGTGTTCGTAAGCTTCCAGCAGGTCGGCGCCTTCCGCCACGCCGCAGGGGTTGGCATGCTTGACGATGACGCAGGCCGGCCGATCGCTGAAGCTTTTGACGCATTCCAGCGCGGCATCGGCGTCGGCGATGTTGTTGTAGGACAGTTCCTTCCCCTGCACTTGGCGGGCGCCCGCGATGCTGCCCGGCGGAGGCGACAATTCGACGTAGAACGCCGCGGATTGGTGGGGGTTTTCGCCGTAACGGAGGGACTGGGCGCGGTTGAAGCGCAGGTTGATCGATTCGGGGAACGCCACGTCGGGCGCGGCAAGGCGGCCCAGGTAGTCGGCGATCATGCCGTCGTAACGGGCGGTGTGGGCGAAGCTCTTCGCGGCCAGAAGGAATCGGGTTTCCTGGGAGAGCGCGCCACCGCTGCCGCGAAGTTCGGCGATCAAC
>VEPB01000002.1 GCA_012026715.1 Methylococcaceae bacterium
CCGGCGCCGAGGTATCGTCCGGCAGGCGGAAGTGCTTGTTGGGCTGGACGTACACGCCGAGCCGCTCGTCCTCGCCCAGCCGGCCCGCCACGAAGGTGGAACAGACCCCGTCGCGTTGCCGCTCGTGGGCTTGATAGCGCACCACGCCGATCGTCAGGTGCACCTCGCCTTCCCGATATTTGGGGCTGGAGGAAATGGAATAGAGTCGAGCCGGCAAGCGCCGCAATACCCCGACGAAATCCTGGGCCGCGATACTGCCGATGGGGAAATCCACCACCAGGTCCATCAGGTCGCGGCCGTAGACATAGTCCTGGAACTTGGCTTCATCGGCGGCCAGCAGATCCCGCAGCGGACCGCTGTCCACCAGTTCGGCGTACTTTTCCAGCAGCACCCGGCTCAACGCGGTGGAATCCAGACGCGTGTAGAGGGCTTCGCGCAGACTCATGGATTCCGCGCCGATCGAGACCGGCGCGTAACCGTCCATGGACAGCGCCGACAGCAGCTCCTCGATATAGGCGGGGCTGTTCTTGGGGCAGACCGCAAGCGCGTCGCCGGCTTCGTAGGTCAACCCGGAACCGGCCAGCTCGATTTCCAGGTGGCGGGTCTCCTTGGCGGAGCCCTCGCCGTTGAGGCGGATGTTGGCGAGCACCCGCGCCGGATAAGGATTGTTCTTGCCGTAGCCTTCGCTGCCGGCAGTCTTGGCTCCGCCCGGTGCCAGGCTGACCTCCACCGGATGTCCCGGATCGCCGGTAATCTCGCGGTAGCTGGCCAGAACCGCTTGCATCCAGGCCGCCGCCGGCTCCTCGAAATCCACATCGGCATCGCCCCGCTGCAGCACCCTTTTGCCACCCAGGCGTTCCAGGAAGGCGTCGAAATCCTTGCCGGCCCGGCAAAAGTGCTTGTAGCTGCTGTCACCCAGGGCGAACACGCCGAATTTCAGGTGCACCAGCCGCGGAGCGGCGTCGCTGTAGAGGTAGCCGTGCAACTTCTCGGCGGCAATGGGCGGATCGCCATCGCCGTGGGTGCTGCAGACGATGAACAGCAGCCGTTCGCTCGCGAGGTCGGCCGGCTCGTACTCGGCCATGTCCATCAGCTTGACGGTGTAGCCGCGGGCCTCCGCCAATGCGGCCAGATCGGCGGCGATACCTTCGCCATTGCCGGTTTGCGAGGCATAGAGCAGGGTCATGCCGGTGATGGGCGCGTCGGCATCCACGACCGCGGCAACTGGCGCTGAACCGGCACCGGCATCGCCGCCAGCCCCCATCCGTGCCAGCAGTTGGCGCCACCAGCTTCCCTGGCCGGAACCACCGCTACCCAGCATCACCCGCTGGAAGTGGTCGCCACCAAGCACGGCGGCCGGGCTGCCGCCGGAGAAGCCCAGCAGCGTCCACAGAAAATTGGACAGTGCCAGGACCACCGCCAGGGGACCGAGAATCCAGGCGGCCCGATACCAGTTGGAGGCATCGCCGCCGAACGGATTGGTGGGCAGCGCGGTCAGGAGATCGGTCCGCAGCATGTCGACGGCGTGAACATCGGTCTTGGTGAAATAGTCGTTGGCCGCATTCTCGGAATAGCCATGGCACTTGGATTGGGAGCAGGTCTCCGCCAAGTGGTCGGGATGGGTGGACGAGGTCAGCTTTTCGGCGCGCTGGACCCCGTGGCGGAAGCCCCTGGGTGCGTGACAGTCAATGCAGCCGGCGCCGCTCTCGTCGTTGACCGCCAGGAAACGGCCATGCAGGGTCTTGTCATAGCTGTCGGTGGCGTGGATCCAGCGGAAATCGGCAGGTTCCTTCTTCTTGGTGTCGGGGTCCTCCAACTTCACCTTGGCCATGGCCTTTTCGTCGCCATGGCAGTCCACGCACATGGCGTTGGCTTCCATCTTGTTGTAGTTCTTGCCGACCAGCCGGCGCAGGATGTGGCCGCTGAACTGGTTGCGCCAGGTCTCGCCCTGATGGCAATCGCCGCATTCGGTGTCCATGTGGCCGAAGGCCTCCTTGAACTTGGGCAGTTGAGCATCCTTGATGTAGGGCGTATTGGAGTGGCAGCGGCGGCAGGAAGGGTTCTGCTCGTCCTTCATCTCCTTCAGCCGGTTGCCGCCGTGGAAGTCCTTGGTGGCGCCGGGCGCATGACCGGATCCGTGGGCCGAGGTCTTGAACTCATCGACGACTTCCTTATGGGTGAAGGCCTTGCCCTTGGACGGCTCTTCCACATGGCAGGATTCTGAGCAATCCACATAGCCCTCCTCCGGCTTGTGGGGATAGCGCTCGATCTTGCGGTGACAATCCTTGCAGGGCACGCTGCCGTGCAAGGAGCCGTAGTAGTCCGCTTCCAGAATGGTGGCCACCCGGCGCACGCCGTCCTTGTCCAAATACTCCAGTCCCGGCAAGCCATGACAGGAAAAGCAGCCGTCGGGGTCGCTGTGGCGTTCGTTGGCTTGAGTGGGGACGGCCCACAGCCCGAACAAACAAACCAACACGACCGGGAATGGGTAGCGGAGCAAGGAAGGGAACATGGGAAGCGATCGGACGGGAGGGCTAACCTAACGTGGAATCAGGCCGGAGATCTGACGGGGTCCGGATGCAGAAATAGCCTGGATGGAGCCAAGCGGAATCCAGGGATATAGCAAAGCCAAATCCAGTGTGACGGCCTAATCCCCGCATTCCGCTTCGCACCATGCGGGTTACCCGATTGGTCCACCATCAATGCACCCAGGCGGTAAAGACCACGAACAGGGTGACCGCCGTGAAGATGATGCCATTGGCCACCCGCTTCCAGTCGACCGCCACCTCAGTGACCTTTGGCTTGGGGTGGAACGCGATGGCCTGCCATTGGGGCTCCGGATGGATCTCCACGCCGCGCTTGACCCGCTTGGGCGTCTTGTTGCGCGGCGCCGGCGTCCATTCGATGGCATTCCAGTCGCAGGCATCCACGCAGTCGTGGCAGGACATGCAGGAGGTCTGGTCGACCACCGCCACCTTGTCCACCATCTTGATGGCCCCGCACATGCACTTCTTGGCGCAATCGGTGCAGCCGGTGCAGCGGTGCCGATCGACCCGGATGTGGTAGGTGAAGCGGAATTTGGCGCCGAACCGGTTGACCAGTGCGTCGATGGCGCCGATGGGACACATGAACTGGCAGTAAGCCCGGCCCTTGCTGGCGAAGAAGCCCAGCAGGAGCAGCAGGGACAGATTGACCAGGCCCACCGTGGAGAAGATGAAGGCCAGTCCGACCACGCCGCCGCTGATGGCCTCCACCAGCCGCGGCACCGTAATGAAGTAGCAGAGGGTGCAAGCGCTTACCCCCAACATGGGCATCAGCACCATGTAGACGCCCAGATAGCCATAGCGGATCTGCACCTGGGGCAGGGAGCGGAACTCAATCTTCCAGCGGTCATTGAGCATGCGGCTGCCCAGTTCCGCCAACCCGCCCACCGGACAGATGAAGGAACACCAGATGCGGCCATAGAAGAAGGTGAAGGTGATGATGACGAAGAACGCCACCACCCCCACCAGAGCCACGGACACGTGGGTGAACAGGTCGTCCCAGTTCATGCCCGGAAAATAAAGGTAGAACCGCCGCATGCACAGCCGCCCGCACAGGTCCGAATTCCCCGCCAGGCTCGGCAGCAGGGTCAAGGGTCCCAGGAACAGGACGCAGGAGATGAAGATGCTCAGGTACCGGAATTTCTGGATCCTGGGCACGGCTTTGATTTGTTCGATGGCTTGGATTTTCATGGATATCACCTCAATGCATCGATTATCCGGTCGCCCGCAAGCGGGCTCCTACGGGTCCGCTCTTGCTCTTCAAATCCCGTCCAGTCGCGCCGAGCACCGGAGCTTTCGGCAGGATCAGCCCGAAGGGGCGCGGCAAGGATGCCGCGCGGCGGCAGAGGGCGATGGATCGCCCTTCTGCAGCCCCCTACCGAAAGCGAGGAGCACAGGGGCTTTCGCGACTGTCGGGCGGCCTTTTCTTTGGGAACTTTCTTTTGGCCGAGCAAAAGAAAGTTCCTCGGCTGTGGGTCCGAGAACCCACATTCAAGACAGCCATCGCGCAGCGATTCCTTGTCCGCTTTTTCAAGCCAGCAATGGCCCCAATTTCGCTGGAATTCCCTGCGGTCATTCCAGCCTACGAAACCGCCAAAAGCTCCAGTGCTCGGCGCGACTGAACGGGGCTTGAAGAGCAAGAACAGGCTCATCGCTCAAACTCATGGCAAGCCAAACACAACTTCCCGTCCTTGGCGGACCGCCGCAACAACACTTCCTTCTCGATGCGCCGGTAGCGCACCGCCAAGCCGCCACCGTACTTGCGGTTGAGTTCTTCCAGGCGTGCGCGCTTGTCGGCCTGGACGATGGC
>VEPB01000466.1 GCA_012026715.1 Methylococcaceae bacterium
ACCAGGAACTCCCCACCCACGATGCTGCCACCGGCGCTGATCTTCAGGTCGCCGCCGCCGTTGACCGCGCTGCCGTTGCTCAGCCAGGTGCCTTGCTGGTCGATGGCGCCCAGCGGCTTGCCGGTGGTGGGCAGCATGACCGACAGCTCGGTGATGTTGCCGCCGGCCTGCACGCTGACGTCGCCGCCGCCGAGCGCGCCGACGTTCTGGTTGAACCCGCGGTTGCCCTTGCCGAACACCGCGTTGCCATCGGCGTCGGTGCCGACCTCGCCGTCGCGGAAATCGCCGCTCAGGTTGATCCCCCAGGCCGTCGATTGGCGGTCGCCGACAGAATCCCAGGAGCCGGAGCGCACCAGCCAGTCGCTGGCCAGCTGGCCGGTCCCGATTCCGTCGATATTGCCGCCGGCCGCCAGCGTGATGGAGCCGCCGCGGGTGGGATAGTCAGCCAGAAAGGCGCCGGGCTGGGTGACATCCAGATAACCGTAGCGCAGCAACCGGTTCAACAGCCCGCCGTCCAGCCGCGCCAGATAGCCGGGCAATGCCTCGCCCGGCTGGCGCACCGGCAGATTCGGAATCCGCCCGGCCAGCAAATCGTCCAGGGTATAGGCTGCCGGCGCCCCGGCGGTGTAGACCGCGGCGGCCCGGCTGCCAACGGATGGATCTTTCACGAAACGCAGATCGCCGCCTGCCTGTACGTCGATGGACCCGGTACCGGTGCGGACCACCACCTGGCTGGCGACCGGCGCGCCGGCCGGATCCAGCGGGTCGGGCGCCGAGTAGCTGGCGGCCAGCTTGATGTCACCGCCGGCAACCAGGCTGTAGGACCAGGACAATCCCGGCTGCAACTGGTCCTGGAAGCGGAACACCGGATCGGCGCCGGGCAGGGGCGCGGTGGCGAAGGCGTCGGTGAGGGAGGCGTCGACCTTGAGATCGCCGGCGGCCCTGAGGGTCAGAAATCCCGGCAACGAAAGATTCCCGCCGGCATCGGCGTAACGCCAGTCGGAGCGCCACGACTGTGCGGCGGAGTCCCAATGTCCATCCATGAAATCCCAGCGGGCTGCCAGGGTCAGGTCAGCCTGGCTGCGGACCTCGATGCCGGGCAGCAGGTTGAGGCCGGCGACCGTCCGGGTGCCGCCGAGACCGGCCATGTAAGCCGCCGTATCGGCTTTGATCCCCGCGATGACATCGGCATCGACCGTGCTCACGCCGTCATAGACCCGGGTTGCCTCCAGGCCCGAGCGGTTGCCGTCGTAGCCCTCCAGTTTGGGGTTGACGCCCGTGGCCGCCAACTGCTCGCGGCCGGTACGGAGATGAATGGAACCGCCGCGACCATCCTTGCCGCCAGCCACGTCGATGCGGCCGGCCAAAGCCAGCAGGCCGCTGCCGGCATCCTCCCGATGAACGGTGTCGCGCCTGACGGCACCGCCGTCCTGGCCGTCGCCGCTGGCGCTGGCGTCGATGGTTCCGGTCAATTGGATGCCGTCGCGGCCGTATACCGAAACCCGGCCGGCCTTGACGCCGGAAGCATCCAGGGTGCCGGCCAGATCGACCCGGCCGGCGTCCGCCTGCAGGTCGATCCGGTGCGCGGCGATACCCGCGCCCGCAGCCAACTCCGCATTGCCTTGGCGCTGGCGCAGGCTCACCGACTCGCCGAACCCAGCCTCCGCGATCTTGCCGCTGAGTGCCGTCAGCCCGCCGAAATCGGCCGCATCCACCGCCAGCGAACCCTGCCGCGAACTGGCGGAAGCCTTGGCGGTGACGCTGCCGTCCCACTGCAGCGCTCCGTTGACGGCGGCGATCTGCAGAGAGCCGGAGTCGCCTCCGGCGGGAGCGGCGGATAGGTCGATGGCGGATCCGGAGGCCAGCACCACGTCGCCCCGGTCGGAGCGCAGTGTCAGCGAGCCGGCATCGGCGTATTGGGTGATGTCGCCGAACTTGACTGCCCGTCCGGCCAGGTCGAGGCGGCTGTCAGCCCCGAGGATCAGGTCGCCGCGGATCGCGTGCAAAGCCAGTTGCCCTGCCGGCAGGTCGAAACGCGCACCTTGGGCCTGGATCGCGTCGGCGCTGAAGGACCAGCCGGCACCCAGCCCGACCGTCAGATCATCCGGCCGGCTCGATCCCTCCAGCGTCATGGAATGACCCGCCGCATCCACCGCAATGGTGGCACCGCCATCTCCATTGATGCTGCCGGCCGCCAGCGTCAGATCGCCGGCCACCGTCAGATGACCATCGCCGCCCTGATTCAGGGCGCTCAAACTGCCGGTCTCGACCCGAACCTGACTGAACCCGGTGATGGCGTAACCGCCTCCGGCGAGACCGCCCCGGTCTGCCTTCAGCGTGAGGCTACCGGAACCGTTGCCGCCGGCAGCGGCCTGGCTGCCGGAATGGCTCAGCACGCTGCTGTCGGCCTCGATCGAGGTGACGCCGCCGGCGTTGCCGTAACCGTTGATGGACGCTGCATCGATCACCAATTCCTTGGTTTTCAGATTGAGCGCGCCGTACAGGTTAAGCTCGCTGGCACTGGTCAGGCTGAGCTGATCCAGCGCGAAGGAGGCGTCCGCCAATACCAGCCCCGGCGTAGCGGACGGCGCATTGCCGATGCTGATCTTGCTGGACTTCAGCGCCAGCGCGCCGCCGTTCATGTCCAGCTTGCCGTCGAACCGGGTGTCCTTGGTGGAATCCAGCAGCATGGAACCTTCAGCCTTCACGGTGGCGCCGCTTTCCACCACCAGCACCCCTTGATTGCCGGTCACGGTGCCGCTGCGTTCGACTTCGCCCTGGCCGGAGGCAGACAGCCGCAACAAGGCGCCATCGCCATTGACCGGCTGAGAGCCCGACGAGCGGTTGGCGACCGTGAGAACTTCGCCAGCCACCCCGGCCTTGCCCGTGCTGGCGACGCTGGAGCCGCTGTCGAGTTTGACCTGATCCCGCGCCGCCAACAGGATTTCCTGGCCCTGGAGCTTGGCGCCGCCCTTCACTTCCACCGACTGGGAGCCGACGCTAACGCGCACCCCGTTGCGGTCGCGGCTGCGCTGCCCGCCGATCAGCAGGCTGGGAGCCTTGAGCTGGTTGAGATCGGACGCCACGATGCTGACGGTGCCCGCGGGCGTACTGGCCACCTCTGCCTTGCTGGCGACGATGGCCAGGCGATCGCCGTCGATGTCCACCTGGCCGCCGCGGCCGCCGGCAGCCGGATCGGCCTTGAGCCTGGCGTCCAGGCTGATCGACGCCGTGGCCGCCAGCACCAGGTTGCCGGCATCCTTGGGCAGCGACGGTTGCGCGACCCCATCGCGGGCCGCCTTGTCGGAAAAGAAGCTGTTGGCGTAATAGTCGCGGTATTCCGAACGTTGCCGCGCCGCCGTTCCAGGCTCGACGGCGAAGCCCTGCCAGCGGGAATCGGCGAGGGCGGCGCCGGCGACCCCGTAGCGGCCCGCCACCACGGTGGTGCCGTCGCCCAACCGGTAGGCGGTTCCCGCGGCGAGGTCGCGGCTGCCGTCCTGGGGTGTGACCAGGTAGGCACCGGGCAGCAGCGCGTAATGGGCCGGCAGCAGGGTATACCAGCCGGCCTTGAGGCCCGCCGCCGCGCCCAGGTAGACGCTGTCGCCCATCTTCAATCCAGAGAGGGGGAACTCCAGCGGATCGTAAGGCGTGGAGATACCGCGCACGCTGGGGATGACGGCGAACTTGGTGGCGAAGGAAGCAGCGGTGGGATCCAGGACGTCCACCGATCCGCCGGGGCCGGCGATGAATTCGTAAGCATAGAGGTCGCCACCGCCCGAAAGATCCACGGTGGCGCCATCGGCCAGCTTCAGATCGGCGCTCGCCAGGCTCAAGCGCTTTTCCGGAGGCTGGTCGACGACCCGGTTGAGCGCGCCGGTAGACACCAGCGGATAGAGCCAGTTCGATCCGGTGGAGCCGCGCCCGAAAGGGACCGTCAGCCCCTTGCCCGAAACCGTGGTGAGGCTGCCCGGTCCCAGAGTCAACCGGTCGCGGGCGGAGAGCGACAGACTGCCCATGGGCGCCGCCAGCACCCCGTTCTGGTCGATGACCGGAGCCGTCAGGCTGAGCGTGCCGCCGGCCGAATACACCGGGCCGCGCGGCTGGCCGGTGCCTTCCACCGTCAGCTTGGCCGCGCCGGTGCCAGTGATCTGGTAGTCGCTCAGAGTGGTGGGATAGACCTGGTCCCCGGTCAGATTAAGATCGCCGGTGAACTTCAACTCGCCCAGGAAGTTCTTGGTGGCCGGCAAGCCCGCCACGCCGATGCCGCGGATGTCGCCGCGGCTGTTCAGATCCACCTGATCGAAGCCGTTGAAGCTGAGGCCTCCCACCAGGTCGATGCCCTTGCCGTTGGCCTCGAAATTGGCGCCGCCGGACACCGCGTCGGGTGCCAGCGTGCTGGTGTAGGTACCTGAGCCGGTCGACCGGTCGAGCCGGCTGGTGGTGGAACCCAGGGCCAGATAGGGCGCGTCGAGGCGTACCCGACCGGCGTCCCCCGCCCTCAGGCCGGACCAGGCCAGGGTCGGGGTATCCAGCACGATGGCGCGGCCCGCCTTCAGATCCATGTCTCCCAGAAAACTGATCGAACCGACGTACTGGCCGCGCGCGTTGAGGGCGTCGGTCTTGAACTGCAGCGAGCCGAAGCCGCCCTGGTTGAGGCTGGCCGCATGGAGCAAGGCCTTGCCGCTGAAACGGTCGGCCGGCAGGTCGTCGCCCGGCTTGAGGTCGGCCGGCAGCGCCGCTTCCGTGCCGGCGGAGATCACGATGCTGCGCGGCTGGGACGGATCGCGGTCGTCCGGGAACGGCGTCCCGATGCCGGCGTCGCTGGGCTTGTTGCGCAAACCGCCGTCCAGGGTCACCGCCAGCGTGCCGCCGGCCGCGGTTCCGCCGCCCGACTCGGCCACCAGCCGGCCGTCCGCGACGATGCCCTCGCCGGCCGCCAAACCGATGGTGCCGCTGGCGGAATGGACCTCGCGCGCTTCCAGCACACCGCCACCGCCAGTCGACGAACCCAGGAACTGCAGGTTGGCGGAAGTCCCGGAAACGTCGATCAGCGAACCGGCGGCCGCCACCACATAGCCGCGCTTGGCTTCCAGTTCCACCGATCCGCCGTCATACACTTCGCTTTGGCGCAATCCGCGGCTGTCGGGCAAGGCTTCGAACGCACCTCGCGCTGTCAGACGGCTTTCGGCGCCCAGCCAGATGCTCTGGTCGGCGAGATAGCCGGACTCGGCCTTGGGCGGCTCCAGGGTGAGGCCGATGTGGCCGGCCGGCGCGTCGATTTGTCCGTCGACGCGGATCGAGGTTTCCGAAACCAGGTCCACCCGTCCGCCGATTTCGCTGTGGATGGAGGCGCCCTGGCCGATGGTCAGGATCTGGTCGCCGATGAGACCCAGCGGCTGGCTGACCGACAATTTCAAATCGGCCGCCTCCCGTAGCGGATCAGGCAGGCGGACCACGCTGGCGACCTCGCCGAGGCGGCTGCCCGTCGCCAGGCTCGCCAGCCCATCGGGCAGTTTCAGGTTGCGCTGGCTGGGTTCGATCCGGACGCCATCAGCCACGGTGAGCCCATGCCGGTTGGAGCCGATGTCGTAGGCGGCGAATCCGCCCTTGCGGAAGAACCCGGGATCGAGCAGCAGGGGCCGTTCGCCGGCGCTGGCGGTCGGAGCCGCGCCGGCGCCGATCACCACCTGATTACTGCGCAAGGACAGGTTGCCGCTGTGCGCCATGGCGTAAGCCTGCAGTTTGCCATCCAGCACCAGGTTGCTGGGAGCGCCTCCGGATTCGCTGGTCTCGGCACTGAGGGAAATGGTTCCGCCACGGCCCGCCACGACGCTGCCGTCGAGACGACGCCGGGCACCGCCGTCGGCGGCGATCCGGCTGCCCGCCGCCAATGTCAAATCGCCTTGCGCGGCGGCCAGGGTCACGCTGCCGCCGTCCAGAAAGATCGGGCCGAGTGGTCGGCCCTGCTGCGCGTCGAGACCGTCGTTGATCCAGCGGGCGCTGACATCGATACCCCCGTCCCCGCCGACGGTGATGGCGGCACCGGTCGAATAGGCTCCGGCAGTCAGGCTGACGTCCCCCGCCGGCACCACGATGCGGCCCTGGACGTCGAAACCGGAGGCTTCCAGGTCCAGGCTGCCGCCCGGAGTCAGCGCCACCCGGCTGCCCTTGGCGATGCGGATGCTGCCGTTGGAATCGATGGCGACATGACTGAGACCGCCGTCCCGGAACAATGCGGGATCCAGCGCTAGCGGCGCCGGAATGCCATTCTGACCGGGAAACGCGTCGCCCTTGCCGATGCCGGCAGGGTCGTGAGGAGCGAAGACGACGTCCTGTCTGCCGGCGGCGCTGCCCCCGGTCAGGTCGATGGTCAGCGAACTGCCGGCGGGCTGCTGCGCCGGCTCGCGCTGATGGGGGCCGGACTGGGTCCGCCCGAGCAGGATACCGTCCAGCATGGCGTCGAAAGCCGCGATGCTCAGTTCGCCACCATCCTTGCCTTCGGTGTAGCCCTGCTCGAAATGCGAAACCGCCATGCCCTGCGACAAGCCGCCTTTGCCGACGATGCCATCGTAGTGCAGCAGCGGGTCGGCGTGCGCCAGGTCGAAGAATCGCCCGCCTGAAGTCAGCTGGGTGGTTTCGATCAAGCCGCCGCGATATTGGACCGACCCGCCGGAGACATCCAACACGCTGCCCGGA
This sequence comes from Methylococcaceae bacterium, assembly GCA_012026715.1. Taxonomy (GTDB): domain Bacteria; phylum Pseudomonadota; class Gammaproteobacteria; order Methylococcales; family Methylococcaceae; genus VEPB01. Next base: position 6,697 of record VEPB01000466.1, read on the forward strand.
TTGGCGATGACATCGCCGCTGGAACGCAGGTCGATGCTGCCACCGGCTGTGCTGCGCTCGTCGATGTTGCGGGCGATACGCGCCAGCGCCCCGGACAGGTCGGCAATGGGAATGCGGCCGTCCTTGCCGATTTCACGGATGTCCACGGACACCGTGGCACCGTGCAGGACGCCGTCCTTTTGCAACGGCGCATCGCGCAAATCGTTGTTGCGCAGCTGCGTGGTGATCACGTTGCGCTCCATCGCCAACTCGACGTTCTTGACCCCGGACGCATCGATGCGGCTGCCCCGATCCAGATAGATCCGGCTGTCGCCTTTCAGCTGGGCGTTCTTGGGGTCGTCGCTGGCGGTGAGCTTGATCTGACCGGACTTGGCCCGAACCACCGAACCGTCCTCGGCGACGATGGTGTGGCCCATGATCTCCAACCGCGACTCGGGTTGATCCTGGGCGTCGACGGCGGTTTCCCGCTTGTCCCGGTCCAGCTCCACGCTGGTCACGGACTTGCTGCCGTCCTCGGGATCGCGGCCCAGGACGACCTTGGAACGCAGGCCGAGACCGTCGCTCAGATCGCTGCTGCGGTGGGTCGAACCGGGCAGCAGGGCGCCCTTGGTGGCCTGGGGATTCTGGATGCCCTCCCGGGCCAGCAGCCGCACCGAGCCGTTGAGGTTGACCGAGGTGGTGGCGGACACCCGGCCCTGCTGGGTGACCTGATAGCCGATCAGGCTGGCATTGCCGCGCTCGGCAGCGATCTTGCCGAGATTGGTGACGTCGCCGCCGGTCCCCACTTCCACCAGCAGGCCGCGCACGCCGGAATCGGCCGTCGCCGGCTGGAAATAGACCTTGTCCTGGGCGGCGGCGATGATCACCTGGCCGTCGGGCGATTCGATCGTGCCCTTGTTGGTGACCGAAGGTGCCGCCAGCACGACGCGCCCTCCGGCGCCTTGGGTCTTGATGCGGGCTCCCTGTTCCACCAGGATCTGAATCTTGACCGGCTTGCCGCCGGCGTCCAGCACCGGCTGGCCGGCGCCATCCTTGAGAAACAGCTGGTTGACCGAACGCCCCGCGGCATCGGTGGCCGACAGCGCCGCCTTCCGGGTCTGGTCGAACACGTTGGCGATACCGGTATTGAGCGCCTCCTGGCTGATGTTCAGCGTGGTCGCCACCAGGGCATTGGCGTTGACCTGGGAATCCTTGCCGAACACAAAGCCGTTCTGGTTGACCAGGAAGACCTGGCCGTTGGCGCTGAGGGTACCGAAGATACGGCTGGGATCGGACTGATGGATGTTGTTGAGGGCCACCGAACTGGTCGATGGCTGGACGAACCTGACGGCGTTCTCCGCGCCGATGTTGAAACTTTTCCAGTCCAGCGTGGCGCGATCGGAAACCTGGTTGATGGTCATGGTGTTGCCATTGACCACCGGCGGCAACACCCGGCCCGCCGAAACCAGCACATCCGCCGGGATCGGCAGTTCCGCTTGCGCCTCGGAAAGGTTCAGCGCCCAGATCGCCCCGCCCGCCAGAATGCTGCGGATCGCCAGCGCCAACGTTGCCGGCCGGCTGACGGGAATGGGATGGAACAGGCTGTGAACGGAGCTCATGGATGTGACCTGAGGACTGCGGTTGACCGCATGCTCGTGAAAATCGGGCGCAAAGCACCTGAAAAATTCGACGGTTCATAGGGTGAACAGGCTCCATCTGCCCGCCCTACGGTAGGTTGGGCTGCCGGCTTTTCGGCAACCCAACGTGTTCTGGCGAATCCGTTGGGCACGAAGAGTCGTGCCCAACCTACACGGCTACTTCAGCAGCACTCCGCCCGCCGCACCGCTGATGGTGGGCACGATCTCGCCCAGATAGGCGCTGCCCTTCTTGTGGCTGTAGGCCACCACCGGGGTCGCGTCGGCATAGGGGATCGACTGGGTGTGGCCGCCGCTGGTCAGGCCGAAGATGCCCGGATTGCCCCAGGTGGTCACCAGCTTCTGATTGACCGTGCCGGCGGTGGAAGGACTGCTGAGGCCATTGGCGATGGCGGTCAGGATCTCCACGACGTTGGCCTTGGTCCCGGTGGTGGCGTTGTTGTAGAGCAGCACGCCCTCGGCCCAATCGGCATAGTTGCCGCTGGCGACGTTTTCGATGGAGGGCAGGTAGCCATCGATGCGCACGAAGCGGTAATGCTTTTTGCCGGCGTCTTCCGGCGCGGTGCCGGCGGTGCCGCTGTTGTTGGCATCCGCCGACTGCACGCCGATGCCCCAGCGCTTGGCACCGTTGACATTGTTGAGGGTGCTGACATTGGTGCCCTGGTTCCAGTCGTCCAGCAGGTTGCCGGTGGCGCCCACGCCGCCGGGCTGTTTGACCAGGGGCTTGGCAGTGCCTTCCAGCGCCTGGCTGGTGGCCGTCGCCGGCGCGAAGGCGCCTTCGGTCCATGGATAGTTGAGGAAGGAGGCGTAGGCCACTGCGCCGATGGCGGCGCCGGCGTTGCGATTGCTCACCGCCACCGGAACTTCGGCGCCGACCTTGGTCGGCACATCGACCCCGGCCAGCGCAGTGACCACCGGGTCGGTCAGCTTGTAGGCGGTGCCCGCGGTGGCGCCGTGGGCGGTTGCCGCGGCCACGACCTGGACCTGATCCCAGGTTTCCACCTTGCCGGACAGGATCGAACCGACGAAGTTGCGGCCCAGGGTCGGAATATTCCTTTCGTGCTCGTAATCGCCGATCACCGTGTCGGCCGGCAGGGTGCCGGAAATGACCTGAGCCGCCTGCAGCACCTTGTAGAAATCGCTGGTCACCGCAATCCCGTGGACCTGGCCGCCGGTGCTGAGCTGGGTGAAGGTGTTCGGCACCGTCGCGATGTTGCTGGGAAACACGTCACTGCCGGTGGCATTGACCCGCGCCACCGCCGCCGGGTAGTTGATACTGCCCGGTTTCAGCAGCAGCTTGGCGTCGACTCCCAGGATGCCGGCATCGGACACCACGTTGGTCAGGGTATCGGCGGCATTGGCGCTGGTGACCACCACCCGGTACTTGTGAGAACCTGCCGCCCCCTCCTCCTTGACCGTGGTGCCGTCGGCACCCGTGAGGCGGGAGATGTCCAGCTCCTCCAACTCGGAACCTGCGATAACCGGCACCACGCCGTAGCCGGCCGCGCCCAGCGAGCGCTTCACCACCACCACGTTTTGGCCGCCGAGGCCCTGGGTGAAGGAACTCTTGGCCTTGAAATAGTAGGCGGTCCAGCGCGCGCCCCAGTCGGAGCTGTCGATGGCCTTGGCGTCGCCGAAGGTGTCGAGCGTTCCCGGCTCCGCCAGGACGTTCTCGATCACGTTGGAAAACGCCGCGTCCTGGGCGGCGCCACCGGAGATGTAGATCACGTTGGCGGCGGGAACGGCGTCGGTCCACGGCACCAGGGCATGGGCAGCCTGGCTGCCGGCCAGCAGGGCGATGGCGGCGGAAAGTCTGGTGAGAGGCAGATGGTTCATGGTCTTGGGTCTCCAGCAGTGGAATCAATGGTTAGCCCCGGCATGCAGGCCCTATGGGGCCGGCGGGGCATGGCTCGTTGGTTAAGTCAGGGTTCGCGATCAGGGCGCCAGGATTTCGAAGCTGACCGGGTCGCTCTCGCCGGCGGCGCTCTTGACCACCAGGCTGTACGGGCCGGCCGGCCGCTTCGGCACGGTGACGGTCAGGCTGGTGTCGCTGTTGCCTGCCGCCACTTTCCCGGCCTTCTTTTTCCCGGCGCCGTTGATGAAGAACACCTTGGGTTTGGCGCTGCCGAAATAGCTTCCGGTCAGGGTGAGGGTTGCCTTGGGCGCCGCCGAGGTCGGGTTGGCAACCACATTCGAAGGTGCGTGCAGTATCACCAGGCCAGTCGCGGTGTCGGACTTGCTGGGGCTGCCCTTGGCCTTCTTGGTCTTGAGCACCACGTCCAGGGTGCCGGCCGCCAGGCGTGGGGAGAGCTTGACCGTCACTTGGGCATCGGACCAGGAACCTGCCACCACCTTGGCTTTCTTGCCGCCGATCAGCACCTTGCCGACACCCGACCCAAAGCCGATCCCCGTGATCGTGACTTCGGCGCCGGGCCCGGCGTCGATGACGCTGTTGCCATCGATGTGGGGCAGACCGTCGGGGGCTGCCACCGTGATGCTGACAGTCGCGGTGTTGCTGCCCGCCCTGCCGTCGTTGATCTTGAAGGTGAAGCTGTCGGCACCGCTGTAGCCGCTGGCCGGCGTATAGGTCACCTTGGTTCCGCTCAGGGTACCCAGGCTGCCGTGGGCCGGCTGGGCGACGATGGAGTAAGAGAGGGTGTCGCCGCTGTCCTGGTCGCTGCCGGTCAGGGTGATTTCCTTGGCGATGTCGACGGCGCCCGCTACGTTCTGATCATTGGCGATCGGCGCGTGATTGGTGCCGCCGTTGCCGCCGGTGCCGGTGAAGGTCAGAACGCCGTCGGCCGACAGGCTGAGGGTGCCCAGGTCCTTGGCCGTACCCGGCGCGCTGCCGAAACCGACGGTGTTGGAGATCCCGTAGAGGTGGGCTTGGGTCGCGCGGGGGAGCAGCACCGCCCCCACCGGATTGGCCGCGCCGCCCTGGGCGAACTTGGCATCGAACAAGGACAAGCCGGAGTCGGCGGGCTTTTCGATCGATGCGGCGCCATTGAGGGCCGCATCGACAACGGCACCCCAGCCCTGCAGGAAGCCCTGGCCGGCGAAGGTGCCGCTGGTCGTCGTCAGCTCGTTATAGCCGGTCAGCAGTTCCGATCCACCGGCCTTGGCCGTGGTCACCAGACCCCACGGCTGGGTGTCGGTAAAGGCGGCAACGGCGCCGGCCGGGTCGAAGTTGCTCAGTTTGGCGTCGTCCAGGGCGTAGCCGCCGGTCACGTTGAAAGACACCTCGCGGCCTTTGAACGCCGTATAGGTATCGCCCAGGGTCCAGGTCTTGGAACTGACCTGACCACTGACCAGGTCGCCATAACTGACCCCGAGGTCATACAGAAAGGTGGCGCCGTAGTGGGTGTTTTCCGGGGTGGCGTAGCCGCCCTGGGTATCCACGACCGCCAGCACCACGCTGGATGTCGTTCCCGCCGTCTGGCCGTTATCCAGGGACGTCAGCCCGGAGCTGACCGCTCCGGCGATGCCGTACCCCATTCCCCACAGTAACGCGGTAGCGAGTGCTCTGGACTTCATGTTTCAACCTATGTCTATGTGCTTCAAAAAATTCGGTATGCTCCGGGCGGCAGCGGTCACCCGATTCCGCGCGAAAGCCTGAATCTCCGCCCTGCCCGTCCGGGCGAGGTCAACGACTGTCGTGGTAGTTCACGACCAGAAACGCCTGGACTTCCTCTTCCTGCGGATTTCGATAGCGGTGCGGAACATCCGCCTCGAACAGAATCGCGTCGCCAACCAGCAGCCGGAATTCCCGGGTGTCGACCGTGACCTCCAGCCGGCCCCGTGAAACCACCAGGTTTTCCGTGGTACCAGGCGGATGCGGCGCGTCCTCCTCGATGGCAAAGCCGGCGATCGTCAGCTCGTAAAACTGCACGCCGCCCGTATGGTCCGCGGGATACAGCGCGCGGCTGTGAAACCGGCCGTGACTCCTGGCCAACCGCTTGGCGTCCCGGGCTTCCATCAGATACGGCCCGGCATTGCCGTCCCGCCCCAAAAAGGCGTTGATGGGCAAACCCAGGGCGCGCGCGATCTTCCAAAGGATCTTGATGGACGGAACGCTGCTGCCCGATTCGATCTGTCCCAGCATGGCCCGGCTGACGCCGCTGACCCCCGAGACCCGTTCCAGCGACATTCCCCGCTGCTTACGGAAGCGGCGGAGGTTCAGGCCGATGACCCGCCCCACCTCCGAATCGCGCTCCGCTGCGCGTTCACTCTCGACGTTCATGTAAAGACCAACTCCGCTAAGTCATCGGCGACGGTCCGATCCCTCGCCGCCGCTTTGGATATATGGCAGTTTGCGTGCCAGCAGCGCCATCTCCGTCATGGTGGATTTTTTGCCGCTTTATCAGCGGGATGATGGTGTCCGGAAGCCAGAGGCTGGTGATTTGGTGACCGGAGATCAACATCTCCTGTTGATGGGCTGCACGCCTAGCAGCAAATTGGCTTCGGTAGGATGGCCGTGGCGCTAGCCCGCCCGCCGTTGGCGGTCTGAATCGCGGGCAAAAAAAAACCTGCCGGGAGGCAGGTCAACCCCAACGCTGAGATGGGCTGGAAAGAGCAGACGGGGCTCCGGCCGGCAGTGGGACCGGATCGCCTGCGAGGAGAGGCTGTCTGTGAAACCTGGATAGGCGCTGAGGATGGGAAGTGCGTGGGTCGCAACCAATGCGCTTCGCAGGCTCGGCATCCTATGCTGTTAGCCGGTCACCAAGCGGCGGCCGCGGTTTCATGCGGTTCCGCCAGGGTCAGTTCCACCGATGGCGGAGCATCGGCGTCATCGCCGCCGGGTTCGGCTTGCTCCATACCGATCCGAACCGGGGGACTCTTGCGCTCCGGATTGCCGGGCAACAGCCCGTACAGCGCCATGCGGTGGCGAAGGACGTTGCGGCTGATGTCCAGCAGCTTGGAGGTCTGCACCTGGTTCTGCTCGCAGAAATCCAGGGCAGTGCGGATGACCGTCTCCTCGATCAGCTCGAACAGCTTGGGCGGTGAACGCTCGCACAGGCTCTTCAGGGCGGTTTCCAGGGAACTGGTGGACAGGCTGGGCGTCAAGGCCTGCATCCGCACCCCCGAAAGCTTGAAGTCCTCCGGCCGCAACTGATTGCCGGGGCACACCAGAAGTGCGCGGTGAATGGCGTTCTCTAACTCGCGGATGTTGCCCGGCCAATCGTAGTTGAGCAGCACCTGTTCGGCGGACGGCGACAGGCTGATTCCGGCATAGCCCAGCCGTTCGGTATAGGTTTTCAGGAAATGCCGCGTCAGCGGCAGGATGTCGCCGGGCCGCTCCCGCAAGGGAGTCAGCCTAACGGTGGCCACGTTGAATCGATAATAGAGGTCGGAGCGGAAATGGCCGGCGACAACCGCTTCTTCCAGGTTGACGTTGGTGGCGGCGATCACCCTCACGTCCACCGGGGTCGGCCGCCGCGCGCCAACCTTGACCACCTCGCGCTCCTGCAGCACCCGCAACAGCTTGGCCTGGAGCCCCAGAGGAAGGTCGCCGACTTCGTCGAGAAACAGCGTGCCCTTGTTGGCGGTCTCGAACCAGCCGTCCTTGGTGGTGAGGGCGCCGGTGAAGGAGCCCTTCTCGTGACCGAACAGCTCGCTCTCGATTAGGTTCTCGCTCAGCGCCGCGCAGTTGCGCGCGCCGAAAGGCCCCCGGTTGCGCTTGCTGAGGGCGTGGATGTGACGGGCGATCAGCTCCTTGCCGGTGCCGGTCTCGCCGATGATCAGCACGGTCGCATCGCTGGGAGCGATGCGCTGCACATGCTCCAGCAGCCGCTTCGACTCCGGATCCTCGAACACCAGGGCGGTGGCTCGGATCGACAGGCTGAGAGCGCGGGACTCCTCCAGCGTAAGCACCGGCGACGGGTCATGCGTTTCGCTTGGAGGGCGGTAATACGGATCGGTGGAAAAGTAATCCATGTTTGGGCTCGATTCTGAATGAACGCTGCGATGCGGACGACGCATCACCTCGCGCCGCGTGGTCGTTGTCGTTACGAGAACGACTTGGGAGACATGCTAACCAGGAAAATACAAAAACCAAAAAGAATATATTAGATTTTTGATATTCCTAACTTGCATATAGAGCCTGTCTGTTGGTTCAGCAGCAGACGATCAACAGACCTGCTGCAGAGCCCTCAACCAGCCAGCTCATCCGTTCATGGGGCACACATCCGCAACCCCTTTCCAGGCTGTCGTCACTACGAAAAACGCTTTTCCGTTTCGCCGGTTGCCCCTCTCGATCGGTTGTCCCCCATTCAGAATCTCGATTTGGCATCGCTCCTGCTTGGGAAAGCGTCTCGGATTGCTTGACCTGAATCCACGGGCAGGCCTCTCCATACAATCTCGCGGATGCTTCTACCCAGCGGCTGGCGGGTTCCTTCGCCTTGACGCGACCCATGACCAAAGAATTCTCTGGATTTCCTCATCGAACCGGACTGCACCGGAAGTTCCGCCTGACCGCCATCGTCTTTTCGCTGGCCATGCTCGGCTATTTCACCGCCTCCTCCGCCGGCCTCGGCCGCAAGGACGCGCCCGCCAAGCGGCCCGGCGGTTCGGCGATTCCGGTCAGCACTGCCGCCGCACTGCGCGGCGACATCTCCGTTTACCTGGACGGCCTGGGCACCGTGACGCCGCTACAAAGCGTCACGGTGCGGTCGCGGGTGGACGGGGAACTGGTCGCCATCCACTTCAGCGAAGGCCAGCCGGTGAAGAAAGGCGAGCTGCTGGCCGAGATCGACCCGCGCCCGTTTCAGACCCAGCTGGCCCAGGCGGAAGGCCAGCTGGCCCGCGACCAGGCGCTGCTGGAAAACAGCCGGGCGGACCTGCAACGCTACCAGACCCTGCTGCAACAGGATTCCATCGCCTCCCAACAGGTCACCGGCCAGGCCGCGCTGGTCAAGCAGCATCAAGCCGCGGTGGCGGTTGACCAGGGCCAGATCGCCGCGATCAAGCTGCAGTTGTCCTATTGCCGCATCACCTCTCCGGTCAGCGGCCGTGCCGGGTTGCGGCTGGTGGACCCCGGCAACATCGTCCGCGCCAACGATGCCGGCGGCCTGGTGGTGATCAGCCAGGTCCAGCCCATCGCGGCGGTGTTCACCCTGCCGGAGGACAAACTGCCGGCGGTGATGGCGCAGTTGCGCGGCAACCAGACCGTCACCACCGACGCCTACGACCGCAGCGGCAGCAACCGGTTGGCGGTTGGCAAGCTGCTGGCGGTGGACAACCAGATCGACCCGGCTACCGGCACCGTCAAGCTGAAAGCGGTGTTCCCCAACGACGACGGCACGCTGTTCGCCAACCAGTTCGTCAATGTGCGCATGAACCTGGAACCGTTGCGGGGCACCACCATCATTCCCGCCAGCGCGGTGCAGCGCGGCAGCCCCGGCGATTTCGCCTACGTGGTGGCCGCCGAGAACAAGGTGAAGCTGCAGACGCTGAAACTGGGGCCGCGCGACGGCGAGCGGATCGCGGTCTTGGAAGGTCTGGCGGCGGGGGACCAAGTGGTGGTGGAAGGCACCGATCGGCTGCGGGAAGGCAGCGTGGTCCAGGTGATTGCGGCGGATGAAAAGCTGCCGGA
>VEPB01000495.1 GCA_012026715.1 Methylococcaceae bacterium
ATGGCATCACTTTCGACGGATCCAATATTTGGGTAACAAATTCAAATTCAAATAGCGTAACAAAGCTAAACGCAACAGATGGCACTGTAGTCGCAACCTATCCTGCAGGAACGAATCCTGGAAGTATTGTTTTCGATGGATCCAATATTTGGATTATAAATTATAGCGCCGGCTTTAGAGGGGTCATCAAACTTGTTAGTGGCAACGGAAGCATTACCGGAGAATTTTCCCTAGGCTCGTCTTCTGGTCCATCAGGAATATGTTTTGACGGATCAAATATCTGGGTCACGGACACTTCCCAAGGCAAAGTTGTGAAGATTTCTCCCGATGACTCCATAATTGGAAGCTATTCTCCGTTAACCTCTCCAACTGGCATCGTGTTCGATGGGACGCATATTTGGGTAACACACCTAAATTCGTATGATGTTGCCAAGCTAAATATCACTGACGGAAGCGTGGCTGGAACATATAATTACCCGTATTTTATAGGCGATTCACCTATTGGCATGGCTTTCAACGGGGTTCATGTATGGGTTGCCAACTGGAAATCCAACTCTGTTTCAAAACTATAATTAAGCGTAACATCCATGGGATGTTTATTTATAGACTGAACAGATCTTTTCAACGGAGGCCTTCATGGAAACTATCAACATCGGAAACGACGAACTTCCATTCGATCCGCAAATCACCGCGGCACTCAAATGCTATGTCTATGTCCTCCGCGATCCCCGCGACCGCAAGATATTCTATGTGGGCAAGGCCGGCGGAGAGGGACAGGGAAATCAACGGGTACTGGATCATTTCGACGAGGCGAAAAAGGCGCTGAACGATCCAGCTCAGTGCCGCTCTCCGAAGGTTCAGCGGATCATCGAAATCTGGAGTGCGGACGAAGACGTCGAGTGGTTTATCGTTCGTTGGGGTCTCGATCCGACGACAGCGATGCACGTCGAAGCCGCAGTGATCGACGTGCTGGATATCTCGCAAAACGGTCCGACCTTGAATTCGAACAAGGGCTTCGGGGTAAACGAGCACGGCATATTGAGCTCCGAAGAAGTCTATGGCCGCTTTGCGGCTCAATTGGTCAATCCACCGGTTCCATATGATCGCGTATTCATTTTTCCGATTCACAACGCGCTGAAAGAAGATCGCGATGTCTACGACGCGACCCGGCGCTGCTGGCAATTATCGACTAAGTTTCAACATCTGCCAGCCATTGCAGTCGGTGTTGCGAAGGGAATTTCTCGCGGGGTATTTAATATCGTCAACTGGAAACAAGGCTGTGAACCAAACAAATGGGAGTTCGACGGAACCAACCTCAATCCTCACCCGCTCCTGAACTGTAATTTCTACACGATCATTTCCCGCGCCATGGGGTATTTCCAACGCGGAAATTATCTTGTCGTCGAATTCGACGGCAACGGCAATTTCCGATTCCTTCGTGGTTCCGCCAATAGGCAGTGGCAACCGCTATAACCCATTCCACTATCGCCGAGCCTGAAATACACCGAAGCGCCCGTCTCAACGCGCCAATCGAGCACTGTTCTGATGCCCCCCCAAAAAAGCGCGGATCTTACTATAGGGGTGGGTTAGACGCTCAATCGATTGCTGCTCCCAATTCGGAAAAAACTCTCGGTGCGTCGTAAGCCACCGTCATACCATCCGTTGCGGCTTGCGGCGGGTTGGGACGCGCACAAAGGCTCCTCCGATCCGGAAATCAGGAATTGGATGTGCGTCTAACCCACTTACGATTTCGCAGATCAAACCTCGTCTTGCCAGATTGGCTTGGGGACCGTTCCGTACCAGAGCCCTCTTCCACGGAGCCGAATCGCCGCCAGATTGCGAGAATTGCCGACTTGAGATCGTCCAGGTAGGTGTAGGCGACGGGAATGACCAGCAGGCTGAGGAAGGTGGAGGTCACCAGGCCACCGATCACGGCGATGGCCATGGGGCTCCGGAAGGAGTTGTCGGCGGTGCCCATTCCCAGAGCGATGGGCAACATCCCGGCGCCCATGGCAATGGTGGTCATGACGATGGGCCGGGCCCGCTTCCGGCAGGCGTCCAGCAGCGCTTCGCTCCGGCTCAGGCCCAAGCGACGGGCGGCGATGGCGTATTCCACCAGCAGGATGGAGTTTTTGGTGGCGATGCCCATGAGCATGACCAGGCCGATCAGCGAGGGCATGGACAGCGCCTTGCCGGTCAAAAGCAGCGCCACGAAGCCGCCGCCAAAGGACAAAGGCAGCGCTGCCAGGATGGTGAGCGGCTGCAGCACGTCCTTGAACAGCAGCACCAGCACCATGAGAATGCACACCACACCGGTGAGCATGGCGAGACTGAAGCTGGTGAACAATTCGCTCATCATCTCGGCGTCGCCGATGTCGACCTGTTTCACCCCCGGCGGCAGCTGGCGGATGGAGGGCAGTTCCGCCACCGCCTTGGCCACTTCGCCGAGGGGCACTCCGGACAGTTCGATCTCGAAAGTGACGTTGCGGGAGCGGTCGTAGCGATTGATGACGGCCGGTCCGCTGGACACGCTGAGATCCGCCACCTGGCCGATGCGCACCGTGCCGACCTCGGGTTTGGCGGAGGGCACGTCCAGGCGCTCCAGCACGCCCAAATCGCGGCGACCGGCGTTGGCCAGCTTCACCACCATGGGCACCTGGCGCTGGGCCAGGTTGAGCTTGGGCAGGTCGACGTCGTAGTCGCCCACGGTGGCGATGCGCAGAGTCTCGGCGATGGCCGCGCTGGTCACCCCCAGATCGGCGGCGCGGGCGAAGTCCGGCCGCACCGCAATTTCAGGCCTCACCAGGGCGGCGCTCGAGGCAATGCTGCCGAGGCCCGGGATGGTCCGCAGTTCCCGCTCCACGGCGCGGGCGGCATCGTTGAGCGTTTGCGGTTCCTCGCCCCGCAGCACCAGCAAATACTTCTCCCCCGTGGCCCCGAGGCCCACCTTGGTCCGCACCCCCGGCAGTTCCAGCAAGGACTGGCGGATGTCCTGCTCGATGGCTTGCTTGCGCACCGGCCGCTCCGTGCGTCTGGCAAGGCTGAGGGTCAAGGTGGCCTTGCGCACCTCGCTAGTGCCTTGGGGCGCCATGGGGTCGTCGCCGGCGCTGCCGGCGCCGATGGTGGTGTAGACGCTCTTGACATAGGGCACCGCCGCCACCAGCTTGCGGGCGGCCTCCGCCGAAGCGCGGGTCTGGGCGAGGGTGGCGCCCGGCGGCAGTTCCACAAACACCTGGGACTGCGGGTTGTCGTCGGCGGGGATGAAACCGGTGGGCAACAGCGGTACGAGAGCGAGGGAGCCGACGAAGAAGACCACCGCCCCGGCCAGGGTCCAAAGACGGTGGCGCAGACACCAGGCCGCCAGGGCCATGTAGGCCCGCATCAGCCGCCCATCGGGTTGCTCGCCAGGGCCGGTGGATTTCAGCAGATAGGCCGCCATCATGGGGGTAAGCATGCGCGCCACCACCAGGGAGGCGAACACCGCCATCGCCGCGGTCCAGCCGAATTGCTTGAAGAAGCGCCCGGCGATCCCGCTCATGAAGGCGGTGGGCAGGAAGACCGCCACCAGGGTGAAGGTGGTGGCGATCACCGCCAGGCCGATCTCGTCGGCCGCCTCCATGGCCGCTTGATAGGGCGTCTTGCCCATGCGCAGATGGCGGACGATGTTCTCCACCTCGACGATGGCGTCGTCCACCAGAATGCCCACCACCAGCGACATGGCCAACAGGGTGACGATATTGATCGAAAATCCGATCAAATGCATGCCGGCGAAGGCTGGGATGGCGGACAGCGGCAGCGCCACCGCCGACACGAAGGTGGCCCGCCAATCCTTCAGAAACAGCCACACCACCAGCACCGCCAGCAATGCGCCTTCGTACAGCAACTTCATGGAGCCTTCGAACTCTTCCTGCACCGGCTCCACGAAGTTGAAGGCATTGGTGAATTCCAGGTCGGGATAGGCCTGCTTGAGCTCGTCCAGGGCGCGCATCACGCCGGCGCCCACGTCCACCTCGCTGGCGCCGCGGCTGCGGGTGACCTCGACGCCCACCACCGGCTTGCCGTTGAGCAGGGCCAGGGCGCGGGGTTCGGCGACGCCGTCGGTGATCGTGCCCAACTGGTCCAGGCGGACTCGGCGGCCGTCGGCCAAAGAGATATCGAGAGCCCGCAGTTCCTCTGCCGTACCGACGTTGGCCAGGGTACGCACCGGCTGTTCGCCGCTGCCCAGGTCGGCGCGCCCGCCGGCGCTTTCCCGCTGGATCAGCCGCAACTGCCGGGAAACGTCCGCGGCAGTCGCTCCCAACTCTTGTAGTCTCAATGGATCGAGGGCGATGGTCACCTCCCGGCTGACACCGCCCACCCGGCTGACCGCGCCCACCCCGCGCACGGCCAAAAGACGCTTGCCGATAGTGTCGTCCTCCAACCAGGGCAGGGCCACCTCGTCGCGGCGCGCGGAGGCCACGGCGAAGGCCAGAATGGGGGAACCGGCCAGGTCCAGCTTGCTGATCACCGGATCGCGCAAGTCCGCCGGCAAATCGGCGCGCACCCGGGATACCGCCGAGCGGACGTCTTCCACCGCCTCCTGCACCGGCTTCTCCAGGCGAAATTCCACGGTGATGGTGACGCTGCCGTCCTGCACCCGGCTGCTGACATGCTTGAGGCCCTGCAGCGTGGCGATGGAGTTTTCGATCTTGCGCGCCACCTCGGTTTCCAATTGGGACGGCGAGGCGCCCGGCAGGCTGCAGATCACGGTCACCGTGGGCAGGTCCAGATCCATGAAGTTTTGCACCTTCATGGCGGAGAAGCTCAGCAGGCCACCGAAGGTGAGCAGCACGAACAGCATCAGCGCCGGAACGGGATTGCGGATGCACCAGGCGGAGATGTTCATGGCGTCACCGCACCGGCTGCCTGCCCGGCCAGCACCTTGACACTGTCGCCGTCGCCCAGGAAGGCCGCGCCGGATGCGACCAGTCGATCACCGGACTGAACGCCCTCCAGGATCTCGACCCGGTCCTCCAGCCGTCGCCCGGTCTGCACCTTGATCTGGCGCACCCGGGCCCGATCGCCGTCCAGATGGCCCAGGCGGAACACATAGCTGAATCCGTCACGCAGACTGAGGGCGTCCTGGGGCACGATGAGGCCCGCGCGGGCGCCCAGCCGGAACTCGCCGCGGCCGAACATGCCAGGCCGCAGGCCGCGCGTGGCGCCCTCGGGCAGATCCACGTAGACCAGGGCCTTGCGGCTCTGGGCATCCACCGTCGGAGCGACGGTGCGGACGCGGCCGGCCACGTTGCCGAAGCCGGCCACCGTCACGTCGACGCCGATACCGCGCTGCAGCCTAGCCATCTCCGCGGCGGCCACTTCGGCCCGCCATTCCAGCCGGTTCTGGCGAATCAGCCGGAACAGTTCCTGGCCCGGCGTCGCCACCGCGCCCAAAGTCGCGCTGCGGGACGAGATTACGCCGGCGTCGCTGGCCAGCACCCGAGTCTGGCGTTGCCGTAGCGATTGCGCCTCCAGCTGGGCCTTGGCTGCCTGCAGCGTGGCTTCGGCGGTCTTGGCGGCGGTCAGGTACTGGGCCACCTGCTGCTCGCTCATGGCACCGGAACCGGCCACCTGACGGGCCCGCTCGGCGTTGACGCGGGCCTCGGCCAGGCTGGCTTCGGCCTCGGCCAGGCTGGCCCTGGCCTGGGCCACATCCGCCAACACGGTCTCGTCGGCGAACTGGGCCAGCAGGTCGCCTTTCCGCACCGCATCACCCACCTGCACTTTCACCTCCGCCAGCCGCAAGCCGCTGACTTCGGCGCCGATGACCGCTTCCTGCCAGGCGGAGATGGAACCGTTGGCGGTCAAGGTCAAAGGGAGTTCCTGTGACCTTGGTTCGACCACGGTGACGCTCAACACCGGCCGCGCCGGTGGAGCCGCTTCGGCCGATGTGGACGCCAGGTCGGTTCGGGCCGCCACCAGGCCGACGGAGGTCAGAATGATCAGCGCGGCCGCAGCCGCGGCGAGGTTTGCTTTGTTCATGAGCTGCCCTCGCTCTTTCGGGTCGGAAAGCGGCGCAATGCGACGCGGGGCCTCGTCGGCGCCGGCCACCTGGACGTCGATGGGGAGTTGCTGGGTCGCCGTGTCGGGTTCCGGGGGATGCCGCCGAGCCGATTGTTCGTCGAGATAGCGCACCAGGCGCCGCTGGGCGAACGGTTCCGATGCATGTGCCTTGCCGAGCAGATAGACCGAGCCATTGCCGGTCATCACCGCCGCCGAATCGCCTTCCATGCGGTAGTCGGCGATGGCCGAGGTGCAAATGGTCTCCCCGGCGCGGAAACGATGGTGTCCATAGACCTGACCGCCGACGCGCGTGATCACCCGGCCGGCCGAGCCCGTCTCCCGGATGACACGCCAGTTTAGGAGGATAAACATTGCGCCATGTCCGCTTGTCCGCAGGCCCGGAAAATGTGCTCTATGTCCGGCGGCGACGCCCCCTGCGCCGACGTTGCCGGATGAGAAAGGCAACCGGCTGGAGCGGAGCCTGCCGAAGGAC
>VEPB01000186.1 GCA_012026715.1 Methylococcaceae bacterium
CCTCGATCTTCACCTTGGGCAGGAAGTCGACGACGTATTCCGCGCCGCGGTAGAGTTCGGTATGGCCTTTCTGGCGGCCGAAACCCTTGACCTCGGTGACGGTCACGCCGGTGATGCCGATTTCCGAGAGCGCTTCCCGGACGTCGTCAAGCTTGAACGGTTTGATGATGGCGGTGATCAATTTCATGGCAAGCGTGCTCCGGCAGGTCTTCTGCTATTTGTTCGATTCTTTGTTGGCGCGGTGTTCGATGATGTCGTCCACCACGCTGGGATCGGCCAGGGTGGTGATGTCGCCGAGATTGCCGATTTCGTTGGCGGCGACCTTTCTCAGGATTCGCCGCATTATTTTGCCTGAACGGGTCTTGGGAAGGCCAGGCGACCACTGAATAATGTCGGGTGTGGCGATCGGGCCGATTTCCTTGCGTACCAACTGAATCAATTCCTTGCGCAGGTTTTCGGTCGGCTCGACCCCCGCGGCCAAGGTGACGTAGGCATAAATTCCTTGGCCCTTCACGTCGTGGGGATAACCCACCACCGCCGCTTCCGCCACATCCTCGTGTAACACCAGGGCGCTTTCGATCTCCGCGGTGCCCATGCGGTGGCCCGAAACGTTGATGACGTCGTCGACCCGGCCGGTGATCCAGTAATAGCCGTCGTGATCCCGTTTGGCACCGTCGCCGGTGAAGTAAGTCCCCGGATACGTGGAGAAATAGGTTTCCACGAAGCGCTGGTGATTGCCGTAGACGGTGCGTGCCTGCCCCGGCCACGAGGTTTTCAGTACCAGCACGCCTTCGCCGGGCCCTTCCAGTTCCAGGCCCTGGGCGGTCATGATGGCGGGTACCACCCCGAAGAAAGGGTGGGTGGCCGAGCCCGGCTTGAGTCGGGTGGCGCCGGGCAGGGGGGTGATCATGATGCCGCCGGTTTCGGTTTGCCACCAGGTATCGACGACCGGACAGCGGGCGTCGCCGACCACGTGGTAATACCACTCCCAGGCTTCCGGGTTGATGGGTTCGCCCACCGAGCCCAGCACCCGCAGGCTCTTGCGGCTGCATTCCTTGACCAGGTCATCGCCGAGTCCCATCAGCGCCCGGATGGCGGTGGGCGCGGTGTAGAAGATGTTGACCTGATGCTTGTCGATGATCTGCCAGAACCGGCTGGGCTTGGGATAAGTCGGCACGCCCTCGTACATCAGGGTGATGGCGCCGTTGGCCAGGGGGCCGTAAACGATGTAGGAGTGGCCGGTGACCCAACCCACATCCGCGGTACACCAATACACCTCGCCGTCGTGGTAGTCGAATACGTATTTGTGGGTGAGGGCGGTGTATAGCAGATAGCCGCCTGTGGTGTGGAGCACCCCCTTGGGCTTGCCGGTGGACCCGGAGGTATAGAGGATGAACAGCGGGTCTTCCGCATCCATGGGCTCGGCGGGGCAGTCTTCCGATGCCGCTGCGACCGCTTCGTGAAACCAGACGTCGCGTTGGTCGATCCACGCGATCTTGCCGCCGGTATGCTTGACCACGAAGACGGTTTCCACCGTCGGGCAGTGACTCAGGGCGTCGTCGACGTTGGCCTTGAGCGGCACCGTCCGGCCCCCGCGGCGGCCTTCATCGGAACAGATCAAAAAGCGGCAATCGGCATCCTGGACCCGATCCTTGAGGGCATCGGCGGAAAATCCGCCGAACACGATGGAGTGGATGGCGCCGATGCGGGCGCAGGCCAGCATGGCGATGGCGGCTTCGGGAATCATCGGCAGATAGATGCAGACCCGATCGCCTTTGCTGGCGCCCTTGGCCTTCAGGACATTGGCGAAGCGGCATACCTCCCGATGCAGTTCCCGGTAGCTCAATCGCTTGCCGGAAGCTGGGTCATCCCCTTCCCAGATGATGGCGGTCTGATCGCCGCGAGTGGCCAGGTGGCGGTCCAGGCAGTTGTGGCTGACATTGAGTTTGGCCCCCTCGAACCAGCGGATGAGGCCGGTCCTGAAGTCGTATTGGGACACCTTGTCCCACGGCTGGAACCAATCCAGTGCGGCGGCCTGCTCGGCCCAGAACTGATCGGGATGCTCGATGGAGCGACGATACATTTCCTGATATTGGTCGTCGCGGATATGGGCCGATGCGGCAATGGAGGGGAAGATGTCGTAGATGGTCTCGGCTGACATGGCTGTGATCCCTTTGTGCGTGCTATGGATGGGAGGCCGGACGCATCGAGGCCGATCCGGCGTTGGTCACAGGGAGTTTAGTTCGCTTCGTGGCCTGCGGACACGTCGGCCACGAAGCGGAGGCGGGACCGGCACAGTTGGAGCGACGGTCCGGTGCGTCTGAATCAGTGAAAGATGGAGTCGGCAGTAAAGCCTGCGGTTTCCAGGATTTCCCGCAAGCGTTTCAGGGCCTCCATCTGAATCTGGCGGACCCGTTCGCGGGTGACCCCCATCTCCACCGCAACCTCTTCCAGGGTAGAGCTTTCATAGCCTCTGAGGCCGTAGCGGCGAGCGATCACTTCCCGCTGTTTTTCGTTGAGCTGATCCATCCAGCCGCCCAGGAAGGCAGCGATGCTTTCATTCTGGAGCAGGTCGGTGACGGGTGGTTTTTCCTCGTCACAGATGGAGTCCAGCAGCGATTTGTCGGAATCCTTCTTGATGGGGATGTCGACCGAGGTGACCCGCTCGTTGAGCTTGAGCATCTTCTCCACGGTCTTGACCGGCTTGTCCAGGTGCTGGGCCACCTCGTCGGCGCTGGGATCGTGATCCAGCTTCTGCGACAGTTGGCGGAACGCCTTCAGGTAGACGTTCATTTCCTTGACCACATGGATGGGCAGCCGGATGGTACGGGTCTGGTTCATGATGGCCCGCTCGATGGTCTGGCGGATCCACCAGGTGGCGTAGGTGGAAAAGCGGAAGCCGCGGTCCGGCTCAAATTTTTCCACTGCGCGGATCAGGCCCAGGTTGCCCTCTTCGATCAGGTCCAGTAACGGCAATCCCCGGTTCAGATAGCGCCGGGAGATTTTTACCACCAGACGGAGGTTGCTCTCGATCATTTTCGCGCGCGCCGCCTCGTCGCCCTTCTGGGCCAGCCGGCCGTAATATTTTTCCTCGTCAGCAGTCAGCAACTGGGAGTTGCCGAGTTCCTTCAAATAAATCCGGGTGGCATCGTATTGGTGGTCGGACCCGGCCGGTCCCAGGTCGTTTTCCCATTCCTCGCTGGCGGCCGATTCAATTTCCTCTTCGATCTCCTCGTCAAACTCGGAGGCCTCTTCCAATTCCGAGATCATGGCATTTTCGTCAAAAACTGACGCGTCCACTCCGTTTTCCGGAAAGGGTTTCAAGTTTTCGATGGACTCTTCGGACATGGTAAGCCCCCTTTGGGTAACCTTTTAGTTATCAAACGGACTCGCGGCTGAATCCGAATACTGGTGCGATATCACAAATTGGCGTGCCGAGGTTTCCCTATTGCCAGCGGCAAAGCCGGTCGATACTTTAGCCAATCGCGATATTCTAGTAGGAAGGAGTTCCGTGACCAACATTTCTGTGCACGGAGGGGGTGCGCTGGCACCATCGCGACGAGTCAGCCCGGTAGGCTCCGCTGCAGTTTTTCTATTGCGGCGTGGCGTCGAATCGCGTTCTATTAGAGTCGGCAAGCGCCTATTCGTTCAGGAGAAATTGTCGCGCCCGATTGATCTGCGCAGCCAGATAGTCGGAACCGCCACGGTCAGGATGCAGCTTCTGCATCAGGCGGCGGTGGGCCTCGATGATCTGGTTACGGTTGGCGCTTTCTTCCAAACCGAGAATTTGCAGGGCTTCCGCTCTCGACATGGGGCTCTTGGAAGAGGGGGGGGAATCGCCGCGGGTGCGCCTTTCCCCGCCCGGCCTCGCCCGTCCGTACAGTCTTTCCAGCAATGGAAACAACTGGATCAAGACCGGCGCGAATCGCACGATGGCGGCGACCATCCCGCCGAGTGCGGCCAGGATCCAGGCCAGCCTGCCGCTCGCCGCCAGAACGACCAGAACCGCGAGCGAAAGATAAAACAACAGCTTATGAATGTGTTGCCGCAATTTCGGCTGGGAGTCTGTCATGGCGCGCCGCAGGATCGTGGCGACCAGCACAACCAGGAGGGCAAGGGCAAGGAACTGCATCGATGGGAATAACGTTGAGGAACAGCGGGGTGTGCCGGAATCGGCATCGTGCCGGTGCAGTATATCGCGGATCCCGGACGGCCGATGGTACCCGTACCCGGTTGCGTTATCGCTGCGCTTTATTACACTTCAGTGCTCGTACAGTGCGTTGCGTCTGATTCCACCGCCCTTCGGCCGTTTCCACCCGCGGCAAAGATGTCGCGATTCCGGCCGCATTTTCCTAGCCACGAGAGACCAACCT
Organism: Methylococcaceae bacterium; assembly: GCA_012026715.1. Lineage (GTDB taxonomy): Bacteria > Pseudomonadota > Gammaproteobacteria > Methylococcales > Methylococcaceae > VEPB01. The sequence goes on from VEPB01000186.1 coordinate 4,374, forward strand.
TGCGCTCGCTGTGGAGCCGCTTTTTCGGGAAGAACCAGTTCAGGGCCGACGACAGCGTGGCCATCGCCATGCGTGGCGATCAGGTCGCGTTGGTTCGGTCCCGCTTCAATGGATCGACGCCCGTCGAAGTTCTGTCGGCCCACGTTCACGACGTGCCGCTGGTCGATCGTGGCGAATGGCTCGACGATCAGATCGATTCAATGCATCTAAAAGGTGCTTCCTGCCGACTGGTCCTGGATGCCGCCGACTACCGGCTGCTGAATGTGGCAGCGCCCGAAGTGCCGCAGGAAGAGACTGGACAAGCCTTGCGCTGGCGCATCCAGGACTTGATCGATTTCAGCATCGATGAGGCCGAGATCGAGTTTTTCCCGATGCCCCTTTCGGCCCGCTCCCATCGCGATCACATGCTGACCGTCGCGGTTTGTCGCAAGGATGTGCTGGCCCGCTGCAGCAATTGGTGCGAAGCCGCCGGGCTTAATCTGCAAATCATCGATATCCCTGAGTTGTGTTTGCGCAATCTGATCAGCCGCTTTCCCGAGGCGGAGCGTGGAGTGGCTCTGTTGCGGCTGGAAGCGGGGCGCGGCGGTTTGCTGGTCCAAAAGGAGCAGGCACTCTATGTCATGCGCGACCTGGATGTGGCGGGCGATAACCTGCTGTTGCGGCTATTGGCGCAACCGGAGCAAGGTGATGGCGGGCAGGTGGATATGCTTGCACTGGAAATCCAGCGGTCCTTGGATTATTACGAGAGCTACTACGGCTTACCCACGTTGGGCTCATTGGTGGTGGCGCCATTGGCGCGCAACACCCAGACCCTGGTGGACCGGCTCAACCAGGCGTTAGGCGTGATTTCCCGAGCCATGGACGTGAGTGCCCTGGTGCCGTGCCGGGAGCCGTTGGACGATGCCACCCAGCAGGCTTGTCTGCCGGCGATCGGTGCGTTGCTGCGGGGGACGCCGTGAAGCAGGAGATCAATTTCTACCGCAGGCCCGAGCAGTCCGATTGGCGCGAGATCTCTCCATTGACCGTGGGGTTGGCGGTGGCGGCGACGGCAATCGCGTTGACGGCGGTCAGCGCCTTCAAATACCAGACCAACCGGGATCTGCTTCAACAGCAAGCCGCGTCGATCCGGCAAGCCGATGCCATGGCGGCGCAGTTAGCCCAACTCCAAGCGCAGTTTCCCGATGCCAAGCCGGATCCTGAGTTGATTGCCGAAGCCGATCGGCGCCAGCGCCAGGTGGAGCATCTGCGTAGCTTGCTGGAACTGGCACGTGGCGAACAAGAGACCCAGCAGCATGGTTTCTCGCCCTATCTCGAAGGCCTCGCCCGCCATCCCATGGCCGACCTGTGGCTGCGCGAGGTCCGCTTGCGGCGGGGCGGACGAGATATCGAACTGGCCGGCAGCGCCCTGGCATCGGACAGCATTCCCAAGCTGGTGCAGGCCTTGGGGGCGGAAAACGCCTTCAAGTCGACCCTGTTTTCCGATTTCATCGTGCGCCGGCCGGAGCAGCAGGCCGGCCAGGTGAACTTCACCCTGCGCACCTGGGTTCCCCAGCAGGAGCAAGGCCATGGCCAGCCTTGACCAGTTCCGGCAGCAGCTCGACGCACGCTTGGCTGCACTGACCGCGCGCGAGCGCGTTTATGTGGCGGTCGCCTTGTGCGGCCTGGTGTTCACTGGCTGGGATTACGGCGTCAACACGCCGTTGATCCAGGAGCGGAAACGGGCACAGCGTGGCCTCGAGGAGGTGCAGGCACGGCTGACGGATTTGGGGCGGCAGGTCCAGGTCGTGGTGGCGCGTGGGCAAATCGATCCCAACGCCGCCGTGAGGCAACGGCTGGATCAGCTGCAGTCGGAGACGAAGGAGTTGCAGTCGCGCCGGGAGGCATTGGCCGCGGCTTTCATGAGTCCTTACGAGATTGCCGACCTATTGCGCAATATCCTCAAGGGGCGCGGCGAACTGCGCCTGGTCGGGCTGGCGACCCAGGCGGCGCGGCCGTTGCTGGAGACCCCCTCGAATGGGGAAAGGAAGGCTGCGGAGTCCGATTCCCCCATGATCTACCGCCATGACCTGGTGGTGGAGCTGGAGGGCGGCTATTTTGCGGTGCTGGATTATCTGCGGGCATTGGAGAATCAGCCCCTGTTCTGGGAAGCGGCCGAACTGACCGTGACCGCCTATCCGGTCGCCAAGGTCAGGCTGCAGGTGTACACCCTGAGTTTCCAGAAGGAGTGGCTGGGTGTTTAGGGGGCTGATCGTCGCTTCGTTGTTGCTGTGGGCGAGATTCCTCGTTGCGGCGGACTGGGCCGACCCCATGCGACCGCCAGCCGGGTTTGAAGGTGGCGAGGCCGGCGGGCAGGCCGGACGGGAGTTGCCGAAGCTGAGCGCTATCCGCATCGGTCCCTCCGGCCGTGTCGCGGTGATCGGGGGGGCTGCCGTATCGGTGGGGGAGACCGTGGCGGGCTACCAGGTCCTGGCGATCGAGCCGGGCAAGGTGACGCTGCTTCGAAACGGCGCCGAATTGGAATTGCCATTGTGGCCGCAAATCAGAAAGACGAGAACCAAGGGGCACTGATGGCCATCCGTGGATTGACGGCGAGTTTGATGGGGTTGTTGGGCGTTTTGGCGGCAGGTTGCGATTTCGTCGACCTGCGCCCGGATCGGGTAAATCCTGGCGAGTACCGCAAGGCGCTGGAACCTGCCTCCGCCAAACCGGTCAAGGGCGAATCACCGCGCTTCGTGCCTCCTCCTCCGGACGTTGCCGATGCCTTGCTGCCCGACCTGACTCCCGCGGCGGCGTCCAGTTCCCGAACCGGGGCCGGTGGTCGCCGCTTCGACATCTCGGTGATGGGCGCCGATGCCCGCGAATTCTTCATGGGGCTGGTGGCCGACAGCGATTTCAACGTCATCGTCCATCCCGACGTCCGGGGCAGCATCACCATCGACCTCAAGAACGTCACCCTGCCGGAGGTGCTGGAGGCGGTGCGGGAGGTCTACGGCTATGACTACAAGAAGACCGATGCCGGCTACATCGTCTATCCGGCCGAGCTGATGTCGCGCATTTATCACGTCGATTACCTCAATCTGGTGCGCAACGGCCGGTCCGAGACCCGCGTCAGTGCCGGACAGAGCTCTCAGCTGCAGCGCGGGGGCAGCACCCTCGGTTCCGGCTTGGGGGGCAACGTCGGCGGGGCCGGTAGCTTGGGCCAGTCGGGATTGGGAGGTTACGGCGGTATCGGTGGCGGTTACGGCGGCAGTACCGGCAGCACCGAGGCGGAAGAGTTCGTCGATTGCCGCACCGCCACCCAACAGCCGACCGGCCAGCAGCAGGGCTACGGCAGCGGTTCGTCCCGTGGCGGCGTGCCCTTCCTGCCCGGCAGCGTGGTGGCGACCACCTCCACCTCGCATTTCTGGCGCGAACTGAAACAGGCGTTGAGCGTCATCGTCTGCAGTGCCGAGGGCGCCAATTTCGTGGTCAACCAGCAGAGCGGGGTGGTGGTGGTGCGGGCCTTCCCCAAGCAGCTGCGGGAAACCGAGCAGTTCCTCGATGCTATCCGCCGCGAAGTCAAGCGCCAGGTGGTGCTGGAGGCCAAGATCCTCGAAGTGGTGCTGAGCGACGGTTACCAGGCCGGGGTCGACTGGGCCACGGTGATCCGCGACGGCCAGAAGGTGATGATCACCGGGTTGGGTCAGCCCATGACGGCACTGGGCGCGACCCGGGTCGGCCAGGTGCTTACGGTGCGCATGGGCGACTTCTCCGCCATCATCGACCTATTGGAAACGCAGGGCGAGGTCCACACCCTGTCCAGTCCCCGCATCGCCACCCTCAACAACCAGAAGGCGGTGATCAAGGTAGGTACCGACGAGTTCTTCGTCACCGACGTCACCAGCACCACCGTGACCGGCGGCACCAACACCACCACCACGCCCAGCATCGGTTTGACGCCGTTCTTCTCCGGCATCGCCCTCGACGTCACCCCGCAAATCGACGACGACGGCAAGGTCACGCTGCATGTTCACCCCTCGGTCACCGAGGTGACCGATGCTACCAAGACCATCACGCTCAACGGCGAGCAGCAGGAATTGCCGCTGCCGGTGAGCAAGGTGCGCGAGTCCGACAGCGTGGTGCATGCCGAGAATGGCCAGATCGTGGTAATCGGCGGGTTGATGCAGAACGTCGAGAAAAACGCCCGCGAGGGGGTTGCCTGGCTGAGCCGCATCCCCGGGGTCGGCAGCCTGTTTCGGCGCGGGAAAGGCGATTTCATCAAGAGCGAACTGGTGATCCTGCTGAAGCCCATCCTCATCGAGGACGACCAGGACTGGCAGGCGGTGCACCGCGATGCGGTCGATCGGCCGTTGCGGCTGGAAGGCGAGTCGCGCCGCGAAATCCTGCCGTAGCCACGCCCATGTACCTGGAACACTTCGGCTTGCGGGAGTTCCCCTTCGGATTGACCCCCAACACCCAGTTCTTCTGTGCCTTGCCCACCCACCAGGAGGCTTTCAACGTGCTGATGATCGCCCTGGCCAGCGGCGAGGGCTTCATCAAGATCACCGGCGAGGTGGGTACCGGCAAGACCATGCTGTGCCGCAAGCTGCTCAACGAACTGGGCGAGGAGTACCGGGTCGCCTATATTCCAAATCCCGCCATGCCCCAGCACGAACTGCTGGCGACGGTGGCGGAGGAAATCGGCCTGCCGTTCGAGCAGGTGGCCAACACCGGGCATTTGCTCAAACTCATCAACCAGCATCTGCTGGACGTCGCGGGTCAGGGCAAGCGGCTGGTGCTGGTGCTGGACGAAGCCCAGGCGATTCCTCCGGATGGCTTGGAACTGCTGCGATTGCTCACCAACCTGGAAACCGAAAGCCGCAAGCTGTTGCAGATCGTGCTGTTCGGCCAGCCCGAACTGGACCAGTTGCTGGACCGGCCGAATCTGCGCCAGTTGCGGCAGCGCATCACGTTTTCCTACCGGCTGAAACTGCTGACCTTCGCAGAACTGCGCGATTACGTGTTCAAACGTTTGCAGGTGGCGGGCTACAGCGAGCGCGACCTATTGAGCGGAGCGGCTTACCGGCTGCTGTACGGTTACAGCCGGGGCACGCCGCGGCTCATCAACATCCTCGCCCACAAGGCCATGCTGGCGGCATTCGGTAGAGGGGATCGGGGCGTGACGCTGCGCCATGTCCGCGCCGCCGCTCGGGATACCGAGGGCGTCAGCTCACTGCCGCTGGCCCAACTGGTGCTGGTCCTGCCGGCGTTGGCGGGGGTGGCCTGGCTGATCCTGCGCCTGTCCGGGAGCCTGATGCCATGAGCTTGATCAATCAGATGCTGAAGGACCTGGACAAGCGCAAGGGCAATTCCGGGGAGGAGCGGTTGCCGGACAGCATCCGGGTGGTGGAGGGCGACAGCGGCGGTTCCCGGTTGCTGTGGGGGTTGGGGCTGCTGGTGGTGGCCGGTTTGGCGGGAGGCGGCTCTTGGTGGTACCTCCATCGCGCGCCGGCTGCAGAGGCGCTTCCCGCATCCAAGCGCTGGCCCGAGCCGGACCAGCCCCAGGTCGCCGAAGCCCCCGCGCCGGCCCCGCCGGCCGCGGTGCCCATGGCCCCGCCGGCTGCTGCCAGCGGGCTGCCCCATTCGGTGACGGAGCCGCTGGCGGCGATCGTTCCAGGCACGCCGCCGCCCGCGGCCCCGGCCCCGGCCCCGGCACCGGCAGCGACGACCGCCAAGCCATTGCCGGAGGTAAAAACGCCAGCGACCCCCAAGGCCGTCCCCAAACCCAGGCGGCACCCGCGGCGGCGCCCGGTCTACAGCGAGTCGGAGTCGGCTCCGGCGGAATCCGGAAATGGCGCGGAAGAATTCTATCGGCAAGGCTTGCGTTCCTACCGGCGTGGCCTGTACCAGCAAGCCCAGCGGCAGCTGGAGCGTAGCCTGGAACTGGCGCCGGACCATGCGGCGGCGCGCAACCTGCTGGCCCGGAGCTATATGGCCTCGGGCCAAGACCGCCAGGCGGAACAAGTCCTGGAAAACGACCAGGATGAGGACGCGAACCGCCTGAAGGCTCAGATCTATTTGAAGCAGGGCAGAGATGAGCAGGCCGAACGGGTGCTCGATGATGTTCCCGCCGCGGAAGAGCCGACCGACCTGGGCGTGCGCGCCGCCCTCAAGCAGCGCCAGGGCCGTTACCAGGAGTCGGAGCAGTTGTACCGACGGGCGCTGAAATCCCAGCCGGGCGAGTCCCGCTGGTGGCTTGGACTGGCGATCGCGCTGGAGGCGTCGGAACGTTACCAGGAAGCCATCGACGCCTACCGCCGCGCATTGGAGAGCGGCACTGCCGGGGCATCCCGCCGCTATGCGGAATCCCGCATCCAGGCCCTTGGGGCGGCGCGTTAGGAGGTGGCGGTGGCGGCGCTCAAAAAGATTCGGCTGGGCGATCTGCTGGTGCAGAACGGCATCATCAGCCAGATGCAGCTGGACCAGGCCCTGGCCGATCAAAAGAAGACCGGTCGCAAACTGGGCCGCAGCCTGGTGGACCTGGGCTTCATCCCGGAACTGAATCTGCTGGAATTTCTGGCCCGGCAACTGCAGATTCCCTTCCTCAACATTCGCCAGTACAAGATCGATCCGGAGGCGGTGAAGCTGCTGCCGGAATCCCTGGCGCGCCGATTCCGCGCCATGGTCCTTAGCAAGACCGAGCGCGACGCGGTGGTGGGCATGGCCGATCCCACCGATCTGATCGCCTTCGACGAAATCGGCCGGGTGCTCAAGCTTCCGCTGCAGCCGGCCCTGGTGCGGGAAGCCGACCTGCTCCAGACCATCGATCAGCTGTACCGGCGCACCGCCGAGATCACCACCCTGGCGGGCAAGATCGGCGAGGAACTGGCGCAGAACGACTTTGACCTGGCGGCCATGGCCGGCGGCGCCGACGTCACCGAGGCACCGGTGGTCAAGCTGCTGCAGTCGCTGTTCGAGGACGCCATCCAGACCCGCGCCTCGGACATCCACATCGAGCCGGACGAGAGCGTGCTGCGCATTCGCCAGCGGGTCGACGGGGTGTTGCAGGAACATGTCATTCAGGAGAAGCGGGCCGCCGCCGCGCTGGTCTCTCGTCTCAAGCTGATGTCCGGACTCAACATTTCCGAGCGCCGGGTGCCCCAGGATGGCCGCTTCTCCGTCAAGGTCAGGGACCGGGGCCTCGACGTGCGCCTGTCCACCCTGCCGGTGCAGCACGGCGAGTCCGTGGTGATGCGCTTGCTGGACCGTTCCGCCGGCATCCTCAACCTGGAACAGCTAGGCATGTCGGCGGAGCTGTTGGCGCGATTTCGCCGCAACATCCACCTGCCGCACGGCATGGTGCTGGTCACCGGCCCCACCGGCAGCGGCAAGACCACCACGTTGTACGCCGCCCTGACCGAGCTGAACTCGCCGGAAAAGAAGATCATCACGGCCGAGGACCCGGTGGAATACACGCTGCCGCGCATCAACCAGGTCCAGGTTCATCCGGCCATCGGGCTGACCTTTGCCAGCGTGTTGCGGGCCGCCTTGCGGCAGGATCCGGACATCGTGCTGGTGGGAGAAATGCGCGACCAGGAGACTGCCGAGATCGCCTTGCGGGCCGCTCTTACCGGCCATCTGGTGATGTCCACCCTGCATACCAATGGGGCTATCGACACCGCCAGCCGGCTGTTGGACATGGGGGCGGAGGGATTTCTGGTGGCCGCGGCGCTCAAGGCCATCATCGCCCAACGTCTGGTCCGCCGGATCTGCGACAACTGCAGCTTTGCCCATGAGCCGGACGAATCCGAGCGGCTGGCGGTGGAGTCGGCTCTGGGGCTCAGCGTCATCGACGCGAGGTTCCAGCGCGGGGTCGGCTGTCAGCAGTGCAATAACACCGGCTATCGAGGCCGCGTCGGGGTTTACGAATTGCTGGAGACCAACCGCGAGATGCTCGATGCCCTCCGGCGTGGCGACACCGTGGCGTTTGGCGAGGCGGGGCGGCGGGCCGAAGGTTTTCGCCCTTTCACCCTGATGGCGCTCGACTATGCCCGCCAGGGCGTGACGACCCTGGCGGAAGTTGTCAGGATCTGCGGCGAGTCCTGACGGCCATGGCGCGATTCCATTACCAGGGCAGGGAAGCCGGCGGCGCAGCGGTGGAAGGGGTGTTGGAGGGCGACTCCGCCATCGGCGTCGCCCGGTTGTTGCAGGCTCGCGGGGTCATCCCCGTCACCATCCGCGAGACCCGCGAGGCGGCGGCCGGTGCCGTACCCGGTCTGGCGCGGCAACGCCGCAGCCGGCGCAAGCCGGACCTGGACGATCTGATGTTTTTCTGCCGCCAGATGTATACCCTGACCAAGTCCGGGGTGCCGCTGAATCGGGGCATCAATGGATTGGCGGAAACCACCCGCAACGAACTGCTGAGCACCACCCTCAGGCAAGTGATGCGGGACCTGGAGGCGGGCTATGGGCTCAGCCAGGCGTTTCACCTGCATCCGGCGGTGTTCTCGCCCATGATGATCGGCATCGTCCAGGTCGGTGAGAATTCCGGACGGGTGGACGAGGCCTTCCTGCTGCTGGCGGGCTACCTGCAGCGGGAACGCGAGACCCGTTCCCGGATGAAGGCGGCCATGCGCTATCCCGCCATGGTGGTGATCGCCATCGTCCTGGCGCTGACGGTCATCAACCTGTGGGTGATCCCGGCCTTTGCCAAGGTGTTCGCCGGTTTCAAGGCTGAGCTGCCGTGGGCCACCAAGATCCTGTTGGCTACCTCGCGTTTCACCCTCGATTACTGGCCGGTCATCCTGGTGGCCATGGCGGCGGCGGTCTGGCTGTGGCTGCGCTTCGTCGCCACCGAGCGCGGGCGGCTGTGGTGGGACCGCCACAAGCTCGATCTGCCGGTGATCGGCCCCGTCCTGGTGAAGGCTTCGCTGGCCCGGTTTGCGCGCTCCTTCGCCATGATGATGCGGTCGGGCGTGCCCCTGCTGCAATCCATGCTGCTGCTGGGCGGGGCGGTGGACAATGCCTACATGGCGACCCTGTTCGCCGGCATGCGCGGCTCCATCGAACGCGGCGAATCCATCAGCCGCACGGCGTCCGGGCTGGGCCTGTTCCCGCCGCTGGTGTTGCAGATGATGGAAGTGGGGGAGGAGACCGGGCGCATGGAAGAAATGCTGGACGAGGTGGCCGAGTATTACGACGGCGAGGTGGATACCGACCTCGGCAATCTGGGCAGCGCCATCGAACCCATCCTGCTGCTGGTGGTGGGCGGCATGGTGCTGGTGCTGGCGCTGGGCGTGTTCCTGCCCATCTGGGACCTGGGCAAGGCAGCCTTGCACCACTGATGGCCGGCCGAACCGGATTGGCCCTGCTCAAGCTCGGCTTGGCAGCGATCATTCTCGCCATCCTGGCGGTCATCCTGCTGGAACGGCTGCGCTATTATCAGGAAGCCGCCGAGAAGTTGCAGGTCGATACCGTGCTGCGCAGCCTCGACACGGCCCTGAAGCTGCGCATGGGCGAGATGGCCATCGCCAACCAGGCCTACCGCTGGGGCAAGCTGGCCGGGGAGAACCCGTTCGACTGGCTGCAGCCGAAGCCGCCCGACTATTGCGGAGTCTACGACGGGGACGGCCCGGTCGCGCGCGGCTGCTGGCGCTACGATCGCCTCCGCCGGGAGGTGATCTACCGGGCCAACCTCGACGGCCATCTATGGATCGAGGGCGGAGCCAGCCTATTGAGGTTCCGGCTGCTGGTGTCCGCCGGCGAGGATGGGGCGGCAACCGTGGCCATCCGCCCGGCCGCACGCTATCGCTGGCTGGAGCCTTGAATCCGACCTTCCAGAATCGACGGATAACTGCCATGACCCAACGACAAACCGGTTTCACCTTGATCGAGCTGGTGATCGTGATCACCATCTTGGGGATTCTGGCGGCGGTGGCGCTGCCCAAGTTCACCGGGCTTCAGGCCGACGCCCGGGTGGCCAAGATGAACGGCGCCCTGGCCTCGCTCAAGGCGGCCTCCGCCATGGCCCACGCGCAGCTGTTGGCGCGCGGCTTCAGCGCCACCGAGACCATTACCCAGGCCGACATGCAGAACCTGCAGCCGGCCAGCAAGCGGGTGGTGGTCGAGGGCACGGTGCTGGGCTTCGTAAACGGCTACCCGGCGGCCGCCCAGATCGCCGAAATCGCCGGTATCCAGCCGCCGGATTATTTCCTGCCTGCGGTGACCGGAGCCAGTTCCACCGCCGGCGCCAGCCAGCGCATCGCGCCCGACGCGGACCACGACGGCAGCGGCACCAACCTCAATTGCACCGTGATTTACCTGGAAGCCCAGGTCGTCTCCATTGCCGGCGCCTCTCAGGTCGTGCCCCCGCAATATGTGAACAATGCCAGCTTAACCAACTGCCAGTGATGCCGATAACAGATCGAGCGCGATTCGGCATCGTCGTCTAAATTTACCGTCAATCTGTCGACAGCGGTTCGCCGGCCCAGATTTCAACCAGTTATTCACACGGAGTCATGTATGAACAAGCACAGCGGTTTCACCCTGATCGAACTGGTCATGGTGATCGTCATCCTCGGCATTCTGGCGGCCACCGCCCTGCCCAAGTTCGTCGACTTGAGCGACGATGCCAATGCTGCGGCGACAAAGGCGTTGGCGGGTTCCATTTCGGGGGCCAGCGCACTTAACTTCGGCGCGAGGAAAGCAGGCAATACCAGCGCCATCACCATCAATTCAGCGACTACGTGTGCTACCGGCGTACTCCAGGGGCTGGTCGAAGGAGGAGTTTGGCCAGCAGGTTATGGTGTGACATCGGGTGGGGATTGCACTGCTGCAACCGGGGCCTCATTGGTCACTTGTACGATTACCCACACCGCCAGCGGCAAGACCGCCGCCGCCGTGGTCTACTGCGCCCGCTGACGCCAGGCCGGCCATTGCCGGATTCGGCGGTAGCCCGCGCCGTCGACGTGGCCGCTCCGAACCGAAAGCCCTGCAGGAACATCCCGCAGGGCTTTTCCGCGTTCAGGGCATGGCGGGGATTCAGCCTGATCGAACTGGTCGCCATCCTGGTGTTGCCCTGTCTCCTGGCGGTCACCGCCTTGCCCCGCATGGTCCAGGTTTCCAGCTTCTCCCAACTGGGTTTCGCCGATCAGGTACGCTCCGCACTGCGGTTCGGGCAGAAGACAGCCATCGCGCAGCGCCGCTGGGTCAAGCTCACCGACCAGGCGGGAGGTTTCGCCCTGAGCTATTGCGCCGGCAGCGGCGGCGACGGCTGTGCCGCCAATACCGCCAGCTGCAATTCCAGCCTGATCGATCCTGCTTCCGGCCAGCCGTTCGCGGTCACTGCCCCGGCCGAGGTGGCGCTGAGTCACGATGCCGGTTACGCCGGGAGCTTCTATTTCGATTGCGCCGGCCGACCGGTCAGCGCCGCGGGGAGCGCGGTCGGGCCGGTGGTGTACACCCTCAGTGCCGCCGATAGCGTCGCGACCGCCATCGTGGTCGAAGCCGAGACCGGCTATGTGCACTGACGGCGGCTCCCATCCCGTAGCCCGGATGCAGCGAAGCGGAATCCGGGAACCGTGTCGCGGCGCAATCCGGGAGAGGCCACTCGGTCCCATGGCCCGCAGGTACCTGGGTAAGCAAGCTGGCATCAGCCTGATCGAGCTGATCGTCTTCATCCTGGTGGTGGCCATCGCGGTCACCGCGATCCTGTCGGTGATGAGCTCCACCGTGGCCCATAGCGCCGACAGCCTGGAACGCAAGCAGGCGATCGCCATCGCCGAAGGCCTGCTGGAGGAGATCCTGGCCCAGCCGTTCACCTGGTGCGATCCCGACGACGCCAATCTGACCACGGCGACGTCCGCTTCCGGATGCGCTTCGCTGGCCGAGTCGGTCGGCCGCGAGTCTGGCGAAAGCCGCTTCGGGCCGGCCTACTTCGACAACGTCAACGACTACCACGGCTACGCCGATGCCATCCGCGCCCCGGACGGAAGCGCCGTGGCGAATTTGGCGGACTATGCCGTGAGCGTCGCCGTGAGCCAGGTGGGCGGCTCGTACGGACTGAGTGCCGATGCGGCGTTGCAGGTGGACGTGTCGGTGTCGCGCGGCGGGAGCGCGGTGCTGACACTCAGCGGATACCGTTTCCGCCACTC
>VEPB01000577.1 GCA_012026715.1 Methylococcaceae bacterium
CCTCTGGGAGAAGGTGGCCCGAAGGGCCGGATGAGGGAGAGAGACCACTCGGTTCCAGGGCACAATCCGCGGGCCATGGGGCCGAGTGGTCTCTCCCGCGGGGAGAGGGGACTTTAACGACACCCGCCGGGGGGAGAGGGGCTGTACTCCCTTCTCCCTGCGGGAGAAGGGCCGGGGATGAGGGCCGGGAGCGTATCCCGCTTGCCGCAATGTCCGAATCGAAGAGGAACGGTCTTTCAACCTTCCTCATCGCCGCTCTCGCCATCGGTCTAACCGCCTGCACCCCCACCCGGGTCGATCCCAAGCTGCAGCTGGCCAACGTAACCGACTGGCAGCACGGGCCATCCGCCAATCTCGCCACCGACCCGGTCGAATTGGCCTCCTGGTGGCGCGGCTTCCGCGACCCGGTGCTGGATGAACTCATCGCCGGCGCCATCGCCGCCAACCAGGATCTCCGCATCGCCAAGGCCAGAGTGCGGGAGGCACGGCAAATGGTCACGGTAGCCGAATCGGCGCTCTACCCCACGGTGGAATTCAATGCCAGCGGCGGCCGCGAACGAAGCATCGACCGGGTCTTCGCGGCGCCGGGGCCCAAGGGCATCGAACTGATCGCCCCGGAAGGAAATGCCTTCAGCGGCGGATTGGCAGCCCGCTGGGAGGTCGATCTGTTCGGCGGCCGGCATTTGGCGGCGGAGGCCGCATCAGCCCAGGCGTCCGGAGCCCGCGAAGGCGAACGGGCGGTGCTGGTGGGGCTGCTGGCCCAGGTGGCGACCAACTATCTGGAACTGCGAGGCGTCCAGGCCAGGACCCGAGTCCTGCAGGAGCATATCGCCAACGAGACCGAGCGGCTGCGGGCGGTGCGCGCCCTGCACAAGGCCGGGCTGGTCCGCGACTTTGACGTGATGCGGCAGGAGACCCAACTGCACGCCACCGAAGCCGGACTGCCCGTCCTCAGCGCCGCGGCCGACAATCTGATCCATCGGCTCGGGGTCTTGTCCGGGAAGCCGCCGGCCAGCCTTCATAGCCGTCTGGCCCCGCCGGAACCGATGCCGGGAGCAGCGCCGCAACTGCCCAAGCTGCTGCCGGCTTCGCTGTTGGACCAGCGGCCAGACCTCCGCCTCGCCAAGACCCAGGTTGACGCGGCGGCGGCCAGCCTGGGGGTAGCCCGGGCCGACCTCTACCCGAAACTGGTGCTGTCGGTCAGCGGCGGCTTCGGCACGCTGGCGACCGGCGGCTATGCCGCCCTGGCGGAAGCCGTCTACGCCCTGGGCTCGGGAATCTCCGCGCCCATCTTCAACGCCGGGCGCATCCGGGCGCAGATCGCCGCGGCCGATGCCCGGCTGGACCAGGCGGCGGCCCAGTACGAAAAGGTCTTCCTGACAGCCTTGGAAGACGTGGAGAACGCCTACGTCCAGCTCCGTTCCATGACCGACCGCCGCGACCGCCTGCTGCAGGCCGAGGTGGTGGCGGAGCGGTCTCGAACCGAAGCCGATGCCCTGTTCCGGCAAGGCGCCACCGACCTCTTGGGCGTGCTCGATGCCCAGCGCAGCACGCTGCAGATCAGCGACCAGCGCATCAGCGCCGAAACCGGCATGGCCGTGGCGACGGTGTCGCTCTATCGGGCTTTCGGGGGAGGGTGGTCGGAACATCCCGGACTTAAAACAGTCGCCAATGCTGACTGATGGATGGTTCAAGATGCGGATACCCCGTCAGAGGACGGCGATGCTTCTCGTCGGTAAAGCAACACATGATCCCGGAGTTTGATGGAGCGCGAGGTTTTTCGGCGATTCGGCAGTAGATTTCAACTTTAGACATTCCCGCCAAGAGGGAGCGTTTTTTTTGCTCCCGGCCGACCCCCATGCCCCTGTCCAGCCTCGCTCGCACCCAACTCTGTGGATTTCCCAGCTCCCGCTCGCGGTCCCCATCCGCTCCCGCGCCCGGACTCGCAAATACGGCCAGAAACCGCCCCGCGCCAAGATGGTCGGGGGCCATGCCGTCACGGGCTATTGACTTGATGACACCGATAGCGAAACGGCGCAGGGCGGTGAGATTTTCCGGGCCGTGACCTTTGCGGGCTAGGCTGGGTCTAGCCAGTTCGTGACGAGCAGATCGGGAACGCGCTCGAACTCTCGCAGGTTATTGGTGACCAATGTCAATCCCAGGGAGCGAGCATGAGCCGCGATGAGTAAATCGTTATGGTCGATGGATTTGCCCGATTTTTCCAAGGTGGCCCTAATATCTCCATAATGTCGATCAGAGCCTTCATCCAGAGGCAGAACCGCGATATTGGCCAATAGCTCCTCGACCTTGGATGCCAGGGCGGTCGAGGCGCGCAGTGCAACACCGTAACGCAGTTCACAGGCTACGACGATACTCGTGCAAGCCTGCTCCCCTGGTAGAGACTGAAGACGCTGACTGACCAGGCCTTTCGGATTCTTGATGGCGTACGAAAGAATATTGGTGTCCAGCAAGTAGCGGAATTCCATGATCAGAAAATGTCTTCGTGGGACACAGGAGGATCCTCAATCGCGGGGAAGTCTTCATCCATGGGTTCCCAACTCTGAAGTAACGTCAACAACCGATCGGGTTTTGGAAGTGGCTCGATGATCAAGCGATTGCCATCTTTGCGCATGATGGCTTCAGTACCCTCCAATTCGAATTCACGGGGAATACGGATGGCCTGATTGGAGCCGTTGCGGAATATGGAGACGTGACGTTCCGGCAGCATGATGGCGCTCCTGAGTGAAAGCATATGCAGAAACATATGCGTACATTCTGGCACTGTCAATCGGGTATGTCATCGTCGGAAACTTCAGGGTTGGACACGACTGTTCTTTCCTCCTTTTTCGTGCCCCCGTCCTCTGGAGCCCGCTTCAGATCACCGGAGTTCAGCAAGCTTGTTATGGAGGGAGCGGAGTCCGGGGATGGATTGGAGGCGTAACTTTCCGTTGTGTCGGGTGGTCAAGATATCGGCGGCCGGGGGGCAGCACCGAGCAGATTGAGTGGTAGTCAGCTGGAGAGTCCGGGTGACCGCGGCCCGGTCGTCGGCGAATGGACGGAACGCCGGTTTTCCAGCACAATGGCTGCCAGCTCCAGTTTTTCCTTGCTTCTCTGCTCGCCGCGTCCGTTGTCCACACCCGCCTCGGCGATCGCGCAGTTCTTTAAGCGTCAGCCCCACAATCCTGGCCGACCGGCCCCCATCCCGGTTACGTTCGAGGGCGGATCCAACCGCCGAAGCTGTTTCCAGTCTCCCACCGGTGTGGTCACCCGTAATCGGCTCAGCATTGAAGAAACTCCCTGACGACGATTCACCCAACGCAGGTCCGGCATCTCCGGGAGCAAATCTCCGGGATCGCGTCGAGCAGGCAGCCCGCAGGGCCACCCGGCATCTGATCGGTCTCCAGCGTCCCGCCGGCGACTGGGAAGGCGAGATGGTGTGGTGCACCATGATTCTGGCGCAGACCGTCATGGTGAGGACCATCGTGGAGCGCCCGTACAGCGACGCGGAAACCGCCGAGATCGTCAAACATTTCCAAGTCACCCAGCGTGACGACGGTTCCTGGGGCATGCACCCGGAATCCGCCGGCTATGTGTTTTTCACCACGATGGCCTATGTGGCGCTCCGATTGCTGGGAGTGCCGGCCGATGCGGCGATCCTGGCCCGCGCTCGCCAGTGGCTGAACGATCAGCCGGGCGGCGTCCGGGAAATTCCCAGTTGGGGAAAGTTCTGGCTGTCCCTGTTGGGGCTTTATGAGCGGGAAGGCCTCAACCCGATTCCGCCGGAAATTTTTCTGCTGCCGGAGTGGTTGCCGGTCCATCCGCGCCAATTCTATTGCCACACCCGGTTGATCTACCTGGGGCTCGGCTTTCTCTACGGCATGCGATTTTGCGCGAGCCTGCCGGGCACACTGCGCGACGACTTGCGCCGAGAGCTCTACCCGGAGCCCTATGCCGCCATCGACTTCGCCACCCTGCGCAATCGCATCGCCAAGTCCGACGTTTACGTCCCCATCAGCCCGGCGCTAAAACTGGTTTACCGGCTGCTAGAGCTGTTCGAGCGCTGGCATCGGCCGGGTTTGCGCCGACGGGCGCTGGACC
The DNA here is from genome assembly GCA_012026715.1 of Methylococcaceae bacterium. Lineage (GTDB taxonomy): Bacteria > Pseudomonadota > Gammaproteobacteria > Methylococcales > Methylococcaceae > VEPB01. Next base: position 4,099 of record VEPB01000577.1, read on the forward strand.
TTTGTTTCGAGCACATTTGCTACGAGCAGCGCCACACTCGTCATCAAGGCATTTCGCCGGTGAGCGGGCTGCTCAACTGTCTTGCCCTCTACGCCCGCGATCCCCACCATCCGGACCTGGCGCCCAGCCTGGATGGCCTCGAAGCCTGGCGCTGGGAGGATGAGGCCGAAGGCATCCGCTACGCGGGCGCCCGTTCCAATTCCTGGGATACGGCCTTCGCCATGCAGGCGCTGGTCGAACTGTCCGGTGCCGAAGGCGAATTCGATGCTGCTCTGACGCGTGGTCACGGGTTTCTGAAAGTGGCCCAGATGACCGAAGAGTTGCCGGATTATCCCGCCGCCTGGCGGGATCGGGCGCTGGGTGGCTGGTGCTTTTCCGACGGCCAGCATCGCTGGCCCGTGAGCGACTGTGCTGCGGAAGCCCTGAGCGCGATTCTGTCCCTCTACGAACGATCCGGCCATGCCGCGGCCGATCGCCTGGACGATGGCCGGCTCGAGTCGGCGGTCGAATTCATCCTGTCGCGGCAGAATGCCGATGGCGGTTTCGGCACCTACGAGCGCCGCCGCGGCAGCCGCCTGCTCGAGCTGATCAACCCCTCGGAAATGTACGGACAGTGCATGACCGAGCTGTCCTATATCGAGTGCACCGGTTCGTCGCTGGCGGCGCTGGCCCATTACCGCCGGCATCATCCGGATTTCGCCGATGGCCGCATCGGCGCGGCGATTCGCAAGGCGGCAGCCTTTCTGCGCAACAGCCAGCACGCAGACGGAAGCTATGCCGGCTTCTGGGGCATCAATTACACCTATGCCCTGTTCCATGCGATCAAGGGGCTGCGCGGTGCCGGTGCGGAAACCACCGACCCCGCGCTGCAGGCGGCAGCCGGCTGGCTGCTGGAAAAGCAGCGCGCAGACGGCGGCTGGGGCGAGCATTACACCGGCTGCCTGGAAGGGCGTTACGTCGAGCACCCGCATAGTCAGGTGGTGATGACCAGTTGGGCATTGCTGGGCCTGCTGGAAATCCTGCCGCCCGACCATCGCGCCATCGAGCGTGGCGTGAACTGGCTGGTGGACCGCCAGCAAACGGACGGCGCCTGGCCGCGCCAGGCCGTCAACGGCGTGTTCTTCGGCGCCGCGATGCTGGATTATCGGCTCTATCACGTCTACTTCCCGACCTGGGCCCTGGCCCGCTTTACCCGCTTGGCACGGGCCGCCACCCCGTGTGGTGCGGCTTGATTCTTTCTCCCGACTCACGACCCGGCGACGATGCGATCGGAACTCATCGGCCGGTATCAGGAAACCAAACATGCAATGCAAGATGAACGCGAGTGACGACGTGGATGTGCTGATCGCCGGCGGCGGCGTCGCGGGTTGTGCCGCGGCGGCGGCTTTGTCCCAACTGGGGCTGAGCATCTTGATCGTCGAACCGCTGCCCGATCCCGGTCGGCGGCTGGCGGGCGAACTGATCCATCCGCCGGGCATCGACGGGTTGTGCGAACTGGGCCTGATGGATGCCGACGCGCTGCCGGGCCGGCCGGTCCAGGGTTTTGCCGTGTTCCCCTTTGCCGACGACCGGGAGCCGATGCTGCTTCCCTATGGGGAAATCCGGGGACGCGAGTGCCGCGGCCAGGCCATCGAGCACAACGAGCTGAAGGAGCATCTGCTCGCGACCGTGCAGACCTTCCCCGGAGTCCGCGCCTGGCTCGGCGCGCGCGTGACCGAAATCAAGTCCTCGCCGGGCCAGGCCTGCAGCGCCGTGGTGTCCCATGAGAGGGGCGATACCGAGATTCGGGCCAAGCTGATCGTCGGCGCCGATGGCCCCATGTCGCAACTGCGCAAGATGGTCGGCATCGGCTACGAAACCCAGCGCTATTCCGGCATGACCGGGCTGGAAGTCGACGATGCCCATCTGCCGCATCCCGGTTACGGCAACGTATTCCTGAATCCGGCCGGGGTTTCCTATGCCTATGGCATCGGCGGCGGCCGGGCGCGGGTCATGTTCGAGATCCTCAAGGGGGCCGACGCCCAGGAGTCGATGGAGGCCCATTTGAGCCTGTTTCCGCCCGCCTTCCGGAGCGAGATCGAGCAGGCGCTGGCAGCCGGCAAGCCCTTGGTCGCGGCCAACTACTGCATCGTCCCCGAAGTGAGCGTGAAAGCCAACGTCGCCTTGCTGGGCGATGCCCGCGGCTGCTGCCATCCCCTGACGGCATCGGGCATCACCGCGGCGGTCAAGGATGCCCTGGTGTTGCGGGATGCGCTGCGGGAATCCAATCTGGACGTGGCCGCTGCGCTGCGCCGTTATTCCATCGTCTGCGGCCGGCTGCAACTGACCCGGCGCACCCTCGCCGAAGAGCTGCGCGAGGCCTTTCTGGCCCAGTCACCGGAATCGGCGCTGCTCAATCAATGCATCTTCGCCTATTGGCGTGCCAGCGGCCAGGCACGAAGCCAATCCATGGCGCTGCTGTCG
>VEPB01000003.1 GCA_012026715.1 Methylococcaceae bacterium
CCGAGTGGTCTCTCTCCCTCATCCGGCCCTTCGGGCCACCTTCTCCCAGAGGGAGAAGGAAAAAAGGGGCGGCCATGGGCCGCAGGTTCCTGGGTAGGGTTCCAGAAATTGACCCGGTGGGCTCTGACGCCCTCCGGCGAGAAGTCGGGGAAGTGATTTTGGGCCAAATCCTTACTTCTTCAGGCGGGGATTGGGACCGGAGGCGAATCGCGGCCGGGTTCGCCGCTGTCTGGTCAGGATGAGCTTTCCGGCCGAGGCGACGCGGAGCCGGGTGGCGGTCAGTGGCGGGAACGGTGGGGCCGTTTGCGATGCTGTTTGCGGGGGGGCTTATGCCGTGGCCGGGCAGGTATGGCTGTGGCTCCGGTGGTTTCGGTCTTGGCTTCGCCCGACGATCTGGCGAGTGCCTCCAAGGCTTGCTGGTCTCTCTCAGCGGCGGCTTTGCGAGATTCCGCCAGCAGCCGCAGGGCTTCGTCCCGGTCGCCGGGGGAGATTTCTTCTTCCAGCGAGGCGCGGCCGGCGGCGGCGTCTTCGTTGCCCGCTTCGGCGGCGCGGCTGTACCAGTAATAGGCCATGACGTTGTCGCGCGGCACGCCGTCGCCGGCGGCATGGAGCGAGGCCAGGATGGCCTGGGCGGTGGGATTGCCCTGGTCGGCCGCCTTGCGGAACCAGGAAGCGGCTTCGGCGGGATTCTTCTTCAAGCCGAGGCCGTAGTAGTAGAGGATGCCCAGCTTGGCCTCCGCCATGGGCTCGTCCTTGGCCGCCGCCTGCAGGAACCAGCGGCGCGCCTCGGCATAGTCTTGCGCCACGCCGGCGCCCTTCAGGTAGAGGTTGCCCAGGTTCACCTGGGCAACCACATCGCCTGCTTCCGCCAGAGGTTTGAATTCCTTCAGGGCGGTGGCGAAGTCTTGCCGGGCCAAGGCATCGACGCCGGTTTCCAGATTCGCCGCGAAGCCCGTGATCGGTAGAAGGATGAGCAGCCAGCGCCGGAACTTCATCGGCCGACCCTCAACACCAGCTTGCCGATATGCTGGCCGGACTCCATGACCCGATGGGCTTCGGCCGCCGCTTCCAGCGGAAATTCGGCGTGGATCATTGGCCTGATGGCGCCTGATTCCAGCAGCGGCCAGACCCGTTCCCGCACCGCCTTGGCGATGGCCGCTTTCTCGGCGACGCTGCGGGATCGGAGCGTGGAACCGGTTACCGTAAGCCGCTTGGCCATCACCGTCCACAGGTTGATCTCGGCCTTGACGCCGCCTTGCACGGCGATCTGTACCAGGCGGCCGGCGCTGGCCAGGCAGGCCAGATTGCGGGACAGGTAATCGCCCCCCACCATGTCCAGGATCACGTCGATCCCGCGTCCGCCGCTGAGCCGCTCGACGGCTTCGACGAAGTCTTCGCTGCGGTAGTTGATGGCGACCGCACCCAACGCCTCGCAGGCTTGGCATTTCTGCGGCGTGCCGGCGGTAGCATAAACCGTCGAGCCCAAGGCACGGGCGATCTGAATGGCGCTCACCCCGATGCCGCTGGTGCCGCCGTGCACCAGCAGGCTCTCGTCGGGCGCGAGCCGGCCCCGGTCGAACACGTTGGCCCAGACGGTGAACATCGTTTCCGGCAGGCAAGCGCCCTGGATCTCGTCGAAACCGACTGGCAGCGGCAGGCACAACGGTGCTGGGGCGAGGCAATATTCCGCGTAACCCCCGCCCGTCAACAGGGCACACACCCGGTCGCCGATGGCCGGTGATGTTACGTTCGGCCCGACGGCGACAACGCAGCCGGCGATTTCCAGGCCGGGAATGTCGGAAGCGCCGGGCGGCGGCGGATAGCGGCCCTGGCGCTGCATCACATCGGGCCGGTTGACCCCCGCCGCGGCCACCCGCACCAGCACTTCGCCTTCGCCCGGCTCCGGCACCGACCGGCGCGCCGGTCGGAGCATCTCCGGCCCGCCCGGTTGGGCGATTTCCACGGCGAGCATGGTCGTAGGGTGGGTTAGGCGCACTTCGCGATGGCCTTTGGCTTCATCCAGGGATCAGGCCGTGCGCAGTAACCCGCCAACTGCACGCGCGATGGAAGGGTATCCGCCATCTGTAGTCGATCCTTTGCACTCCAACCCACCAACCGTGGGTTACGGTGCGCGCCAAGCCTCATCCCAGGCGCCGAATGCTGTTCGTATTGCGCACCTAACCCACCCACGGTCGGGGCTGGGGACGATTTAGCGCCGCGCCGCCTGATATACCGGCATCAGCCGCTCCGCCAGTTGGGAGAGGGCTTGCAGCCGGGTTTCCGGGTTGGGGGGGGTGCTGAGCCATTCCGGCGGCCGGTCGCCGCCGACCTTCAGCATCTTTTCCCACAGGCTCACCGCGGCGCGCGGGTTGTAGCCGGCCTTGGCGGCCAGTTCGATGCCCACCTGGTCGGCTTCCGATTCGTTCTGGCGCGAGTTGGGCAGTTGCAGGCCGCCGGTGGCGAGGCTGTTGGCCAGCCCGGCCACTCCGCGCACGTCCACCCCCATGGCGGCGCCCGCCAGGACGCCCAGGCCTACGCCCATGCTTTGCATCTTGGCGCGCGACAGCTTCTCGGCCTGGTGGGACAGCAGGGCATGGGAGATTTCGTGGCCCATGACCTGGGCCAGTTCGTCGTCGCTCGGCTGGACCTTTTGCAGCAGACCGGCGTAAACCGCCATCTTGCCACCCGCCATGCACCAGGCATTCACCTCCTTGCTGTTGATCACGTGCACATCCCAGGCCCAGGCGCGGGTTTCCGGCCGCATGGCCACGGCCTGGTCGATCAGCCGGTCGGTGATGGCGCGGACGCGGTTGACCGTTTGCGGGTTGGTGTCCAGGGCGTTGGATTGCTCGGCCTGGCCCAGCAGCGAGGAATAAGCCTGGCTGGATTCGCGGGCGGCTTCCTCGTCGCTGACCATCATCACCTGCTCGCGGCCGGTGATGGGGTTGACGGCGCAGCCGCCGAACAGGGCTGCCAGGGCCGCGATGGCGGCGAACGTGCTGAGAAATCGGTACATGAGGCTCTCTTGTAGTGAGGCGAAGGGGTATTGTCGGGAAAGCGTCCAGTCGACGCAAACGCCGGGGTTCAGGCCTTAACCAGGTGCTCCAGCAGTTTGGCCACATCCGCCATGCCCCTGTTCAGGTTGGCTTCGATCTCGGCCATGGTGATTTCGCCGGCCGTCTTGCCGGCGGCCCAGTTGGCCACCACCGCGCAGCAGGCGTAATCCAGGCCCAGTTCTCGGGCCAGGGCGGCTTCCGGCATGCCGGTCATGCCGACCAGGTCGCAGCCGTCCCGTTCCAGCCGGCGGATTTCCGCCGGAGTCTCCAGTCTTGGGCCCTGGGTGCAGCCGTAGACGCCGCCGTCCAGCACCGTCAGCCAGGCGTCGCGGCCGGCGGCCAGCAGCCGTTCCCGCAGCTTTCGGGTGTACGGCTCGGTGAAATCGATGTGGGTGACGTGGTCGAGGTCGTCCTCGAAATAGGTGTGGGAGCGGCCGTAGCTGTAGTCGATGAGCTGGTCGGGGATGACGATGCGGGCCGGCTCCATGGTGCGAGTGATGCCGCCCACCGCTGCGACGGCCACCACCGCGGAAACCCCGGCCTGCTGCAGTGCCCAGAGATTCGCGCGGTAGTTGATGCGGTGGGGCGGGATGGTATGGCCGTCGCCGTGGCGGGGCAGGAAGATGACTGGATGGCCATTGAGGTTGCCATGGGCCAGTGGGGCCGAGGGTGCTCCCCAGGGTGTTTCGACGGTTTCGCGCCGGTCGGCGTCGAATCCGGCGAGACGGGCCAGGCCGGTGCCGCCGATGATGGCTAGGTTGGTCATGGGACGGGGCTCAGGTGCTTTTGCAGGCGAAGATGCCGGCGGCATTGCGCAGGTAGTTCTTGTAGTCCATGCCGTAGCCGAACAGGTAGCGGTCTGCCGCTTCGAGCCCTACGAAGTCGGCGCGGCAGGGCCGCTCCCGGCCGAGTTGCTTGTCCACCAGCACCGCGGTGTAAACGGCGGCGGCACCTTGCTCGCGGCAGTAGCGGACGATTTCCGCAAGGGTAACGCCTTCGTCCAGGACATCGTCGACGATCAGCACGGTACGGCCCGCTATGGGCGTCTGGGGCCGGTGCAGCCACGCGATCTCGTTGCCGCTGGTGCTGCCGCGGTAGCGGGTGGCCTGGATCGAATCCAGTTGCAGCGGAAACGGCAGCCGCATGAGCAGGATGCCGGCGAAGGGGATGCCGCCGTTCAGCACGGTCAGCACCAGCGGAGTGGTTTCGCCCAACGTCGCGGTGACGGCCTGAGCGACCCGTTCGATGGATTGGCGCACCTGGTCGTCGGAATACAGCTGGTCGGCTTGCGCCTCGACCTGGCGGACTTCATCCAGTGGGTTCATGGGGCTATCGCGTCGGTGAGGAGGGGTTGCAGTTCCGATCGCGCCTGATGCCATTCGGCACCCGCCAGGAGGCCGGCGCGGGCGATGGGGGAGCGCGGCCGCATGCGCTGCAGGCGGTCGGGGCGGGCAACCGGGCGCCGTTCCAGAGCCTCCAGGGTGCGTTCCGCTTCGCGCGGGCGATTGCAGGCCAGCACCATGTCGCAGCCGGCTTCCAGCGCCATCCGCGCCCGATCCGGGTAATCGCCGGCGAATTCGGCGCCAGCCATGGATAGGTCGTCGCTGAACACGGCGCCGTCGAAGCCCAACTCGCCTCTGAGGATGTCGCTGATCCAGCGGGAGGAGAACCCGGCCGGTTTGGGGTCGATGCTTGAATAAACCACATGGGCCGGCATGATGCCTTCCAGCCCGGCGCCGATGAGGCGCCGGAACGGCAGCAGGTCCCTGGCCCGGATTTCGTCCAGCGGGCGCGGATCTTCCGGCAGGGTCAGGTGGGAATCCTGGGCGACCGCGCCATGTCCGGGGAAGTGCTTGCCCACTGCCGCCATGCCGGCGCGCCGCATGCCGGAGGCGAAGGCCTCGGCCAGTTCGCCCGCCTGCTGCGGATCGCGGGAAAAGGAACGGTCGCCGATGATCTCGCTGATGCCGCAGTCCACATCCAGCACCGGGGCGAAACTGAAATCCACGCCGCGCGCCCGCAGTTCCGCCGCCATCAGCCAGCCGGCCTGTTCCGCGAGCCTCGCCGCCTGGTCCGGCGCACCGGGACAGTGTTCGGCATAGCGGGCCGCCGCCGGAATCCGCGTGAAATCCTGGCGAAACCGCTGCACCCGGCCGCCCTCGTGATCCACCGCGATGAGCAGGACTGGGTTGGCGCGGCGGATTGCGGCAATCAACGCGACGACCTGCTCGACGTCCTGATAGTTGCGGCTGAACAGGATGATGCCTCCAGCGGCAGGGTGTTTGAGCTTTTCGATGTCGGTGGCAGTCAATTCGAGACCTTCCAGGTCGAACATCACCGGACCGGTGTGGGGCATGGCTGTCATGAGGGCGGCTTGAAGAGGTGGGGGCCGATTTTAAACTATAATCTGGCCGGCTTGATGATCCGCGGAGTGGCAAGGTGATACTGGATAAACTCGGTTTGGGTTTGGTCTGCGCCGCCTGGTTGCTGGCGTGGGTGCCGGCAGGCGTCGCCAACGAGGGTGGCGGCGAGGAGGGCAAGGAGGGAGAAACTGCGGCGGGTCCCCAGTATGTTCCCTTGGAAGGGCTGCTGGTCAATCTGGAAGGGCGCCGCCATTATTTGCGGGTCCAAGTCCAGCTGAGGGTCGACAGCGGCGCCACCGCCGAGAAGATCAAAGCCCACATGGCCCCGATCCGCCACGCCCTGATCATGCTGCTGGGCGGACGCAATCCGGAACAGATCGCGCAGATGCAGGAGCGGGAAAAACTTAGGCAGGAAGCGAAGCACGAAATCGAAAAGGTATTGGCCGCCAACCATGCCGACAAAGGACTGGAAGACGTATATTTCACCGATTTTCTGATTCAATGAATGAGGGAGGTCCGCGGACATGCCTTACCTGAACGTCAAGACCAACAAGACGATCTCCGCTGAAAAGAGCAGTGCGGTGATGGATCAGCTGTCAAAGAAACTGTCCAAGGCGTTGGCCAAACCGGAAGACTACGTGATGGTGGAACTGCATCAGGGCGCATCGCTGATATTCGCCGGATCCGCCGATCCCGCCGCCTACCTGGAATTGAAGAGCATCGGCCTGCCGGCGGTACAGGTGCGCCCTCTCTCCAAACTGCTCTGCGGCATCCTGGAAGAAGAGCTGCAGATCAACCCGGCCCGCATCTACATCGAGTTCACCGAAGCCAAGGGCAGTCACTGGGGCTGGAACAGCACCACGTTCTAGCGGTTTAAACTGGATTTCGGTCGACTCCGCGACCGAACTTGCGAGAGCCCGTCGTGTTGGACAGCCTTACCACCCACACTGCGTTTACATGACATAGGCCGGGCAGATCGGCAAGTTCCAGCCTGTCAACTCGCCGACGGCTGGTGGCTCGCCAGTTCGTCCCCTGTCGCGGCGAATTTAGCGCTTCAACGAGTCGATTCAGCCCCGGATAGGATCACGTCCAGGCAACTCCCGCTTTACCCGTCAATCGAACACCTCATCCCCCGTCGGCTCGTAATGGGGTTCGCTCAGTTGGTGGCGCAGCTTGGAGAGTTCATAGTACATGCGGCGGCGGGCGCGGCTCTGGTTGCCCAGGGGGCGGTGCTCCTTGATGCAGTGCCAAGGGTTGTAGGAGAGCTTGCGGGCGAAGGCCAGCTGCGCCGGGGAGTCGAACTTCTGCTTGGGGATGCGCAGGGTCGCCACCGAGACCCGTGGTGACAGCTTTTCCGGCCACAGCACCGCGGCATTTTCCAGGGGCATCAGGTGAGGGTCGGTCTGCAACTGGATGCGGAAATCCAGTTCAACATCCCCTTCGCTGAGCGCCTTGATCATGGCCTGGCGCAGGTAGTCGTCGGGCGGACGGCGGAAGGGCAGGCCAGGAATCCGGCTCCGGCGCTGGGTCTTGGGCCACACGGAATACTGCATGGCCTGGCCTTCTCCCAAAAGATAAGGCACGCAGCTGAAATAGGGGGCCTCGAAGGGACTGCTCTGCACCTTGATCCAGAGAAACTGCATGATGCCGTCCAGCAGGTGGGAGTCGAAAGGGTTTAGAAAATGGAAGATCTGGGCGTTCTTGTAGCTCCACTGCTGGAGTTTGGCGTTCTCCCGGGTGTTGGGTGTGACGAAGGTGGGCGTGGAAACGCCGAACATGTCCTGGGTATGCCGTTCCTCATCCATCAGCTTCTCGCCGGGCACGTCCAGCAGCTTGATGCTGATGCTCATGAACCCCACGTCGTCGATATCCGGGGTGATGTATGGTCCGGGGCCGGAGAAGCGGACCCAGGCGCGGTAGGTCTTGGGCTCGGCGAAGATGCCGTGGCGGTATTCGGCCGGCAGGTTGTCGTGGACGATGAACTCGGCGCGCACGATGCCGTGGGTCTTGGTATTGCCGCCCCGCTCGAAGTTACCGGCCTTCCACAACCGGTGCATCTGGTCACGGAAGCTGCAGATGATGGAGTCGGTGTAGGACTCTTCATCGGGCAGCGGCTTTTCCTCGGCGATCTTCAGGCCTTCATTTTTGCGCGGCAGATTGATGAGCGCCGTCACCAGCCGCGCGATGGGGTCGCGCAGGGTGGCGTCGAACAGCGGCCGCCAGTATGGCTCGATGCGGTGTTCCCACTGCAACAGCTTCAGTGAGGTGTCGCTGATCCAGTCCAGTATGACGTTGCCGGTGTCGGCGGGAGGCACCGGTCGGCTGGCGTTGGGTTCCATGGTGGCGTCCTCAGGTGGCGGTGACCAGGTAGCGCAGGGCGCGGATGCCCGGCAGAAAGAAGTAGGCGCCGCCCTCCACGTTGATGAAGCGGGGCAGACCTTCCAGACGCTGGCAGGCACCAAAGGCCTGGGGCATGGAATAGTGGTCGGTGGCGGCGCCATTGAGGTCCGGGCTGCGGTCGCCCAGCAGCGGGTCGCCCTCCCGGTCCAGGCCACCGAAGCGGGTGCCGGTGAGCCAGGCCGATTGCACGAACTCGAACTGACGGGCGATGTTGGCGTTGAGGCAGATGAAGTGGAGCCCGGCCTCGGCCTTGCGGTCGGCCAGAGCCTGGTCGAGGGGGATGGCCTCGCCGTATTCGCGGCCGCGGCGCAACAGCCGGTGGAAACGGGTGGAGGCGATCAGATCCTGTTCGCGCGCCTTCGCGTCGAAGCCGAGGGTACGAAGCAGCCAACCCAGCAGGCCGGGTTTTCCGGCCGGAATATCGCCATTGCGCGGATTGGCGCGGCGGATATGGGCGCCGACGGGGCAACGCAGGCCATCCGGGTCACCGCGGTAATCGAAGCCGTTGAGGCCTTCGGAAGGCACTAGTGGCTTGCCGTCCAGGGTCCGGCCCACCACGGTTTCGGCCAAGCGGGTTCGCAGTTGGGCGTCGCCGCCCGCCTGGCGGTCGAGGTATTGCCAGAAGCCAGCGACATCCTGGTGCAGTTGGCGGAACACCAGATAGCTGCCGTTTCGCCCCAGGTCGGCCTTTTCGGGAACATCCTCGGCGCGGGGCAGATCCGCGGCTGCGCCTTGCGGGTCCAGCAGGGGCCGGTCGGTGTAAAGGCCATATTCGTTGGGATAGCCCAGCAGGAACTCCCCCAAACAGGACAACTCGGCATACTCCTCCAGTTCCTGGTCCTGCGTCGCTCGCCGCCGCTGCCAGTCCAGCTTGGGCTGGGAAATGCCATCGACAAAGCCGAAGGGCTCGCGGCCGTCCATGTCGGTGGTCTCCAAATCAGACAATATCTGAAAGCAGGCCGTGGCGCCTCGCACCACCTTCTGCCTCCAGGCAGCCATTCCACTGGGTTCGGCATAGAGCATGAGCAGCACATGGGGCATTTTGTTAGCCGCGCCCCATTGCCAGGCGGCCGGCGCACTGTCGCCCACGTCGCCCAGGCGGCGCGAGCGGTTGTCGTCGCCGGCCATGCCCGCCACGAATTCCAGCGAGAAGCCCTGCAGAATGTCGTCCCCCACCCCCAATGCCTGGAGTCCCTCGCAGGTCAGGGCGACTTGCAGCGCCTGGGGCGGTGGCGGATTGGCATCAATGGCGCTGGTGACCGGTAGCTTCGCGAGCCAGGCACGGGCGGCTTCCTGTTTTTGGTCCTTGACCCGCAGCATCACAAAACTGGCCTGCTTCAAATGGCCATAGGCGAAGCGCACCAGGCCCTGGATATCGTCCAGTTCTGCCGGCCTGTTCATAGCAACCTCAGCCAGGCGAGCACCTGGTCGTCGGGGATGGGAGCGCAAGACAGGCCTTCCCGGATGCGCCGGTTGCGGCGAATGTCCGACAGGGTCAGGCCCGGATAGGCCTTGTACCAGACCTGGGTGGGCAGCTGGTGGCGCCTTTGGTAATACTTGAAGCGCTGCTCGATCCTGGCGCCGCGCTTGATCAGCCAGTCGGTGCGGGGCCAGCCGACTCCGTTGCTGAAGACCAGGTTAAGGCCCCAGGCCACCTTGTTGATGAAATCGTCCATATACGCCTCGTGGCCGCCGTCGTAATTGCTGGCGAACAGCACCCGCTGCTTGTCGTCGAGGAACACCCAGCGGGCGAAGTGGATGGTTTGCACCCGTGCCAAAAAACCGCGGGCGAACAGGTTGCGGGCGCCCCAGTCGATCAGCGCCACCACCGCGGTGAGCAGCCAGCGCCGGAACAGGCCGGGCTTCACGAGCCCGAAGGCGGTGTACTGGTTGGTGACGTCGTGGTCTTCCATCCGTTTCAGGGTCAGAAGAAGGTTCGCGTCGGGCCGGGGACAGACCTCCGGGTCGGTCTTCTCCAGCTTGCGGAGCCAAAAGATCAGGATCGGCGAGAGCAGCAGCAGAAACGGTGTGGCCAGCAACGCCAGCAGCGCGAAGCCCACCCGATTGGCGTAGTGGCGGATCAGCCATTCCCAGGGGGTCGGTTCTTCCCGGGTGAAGTGGAGACGGCCCGCCCGGACTTCGGCGCGGCTGAACTCCACCAACTCGCAGCGGAGTTTTCGGGCCTCGTCGGCGGAACTCAGCGGCGTGCGCGGAACCTGCGCCGACAGGGCCCGGTGCAGAGCCGCCTCCTCCTTGATCTGCCGCACGGTGCGGCCCACGGTGTTGACGTAATTGGCCCCCACCGGACGTTGATGATCGCGCAGCCAGGTGGCCAGGTCGGTGCCGTCGCCGAAGTCGTCGCAGTGGGAGAAGATCTGCCGCAACCCCGCTTCGGCCTCCCGCAAGAGGTCGGCCAGAAAGGCTTCGGCCGGGCCATCCACGTCGCCGAAGAAGGCCAGATAGGTCGGCAGTTCCGGAGTCGGCAGGCCATAAACCGCCATGTCTCCGGCGGTCGGGTCGGCCAGGATCACGAAGCGGGCGTAATGCAGGACGTCGAATCGGCCGAAGGGCACCAGGTCATTGTCGGGCCTGGCCATGCCGGGCTTGCCGTTCATGCTGTCCAGGAGTTCCCGCAAGGCGGCTTCGCGGCCCGGCTCGACCGTGCCGACCACCATGAAGGGGTACTGGGGCGTCACGGTCGTCAGAACTGCAGCGAGAAGTCGATCAGCCGATCCTTGCCCCAGTAGACCTTCCCCAGATAGAAGCCGGGGCCGATCAGCCGGATCTCGTCGCGGATCCAATGGGCTACCAGGGAGGTATCGGAGTAGTCGAGGACGATGCACTCCTTGCCGTCCAGCCAGCTGTCGCCCTTGTAGACCTTGGCGACGATGGCCTCCAGGCCGAACATCAGGATCTTGTTCTTCAGGTAACCCTTTTCGGCGTCGAAGACCTTACCTTGCCAGCCGAAGTGGTTGATGATCTTGGCGATGGGCTCCGAATACTTGGTGCCCGGCGCGATGATGGCGGTGCCTTGGGCCTCGCCGTTGGGAATGTCCCCGGCCGGGCTGGCCTTGAACAGTTCGTCCAGTTGCTCCTGCGTCATCGCCAATAATTGCGGTACGGTGTAGCTCATGGCTTGATCCTCCTTTCATGGGTTTACGATTTTTCGGCAATCGGTGGGCTGCGGCGCGCGCCTGGCCCACCGTCTCGCGCGGTGGGTCACATCGTCTTCAAAAACTCGATCAGCGCCCGCTTGTCGGCATCGCTCAGGCCCTTTTCATCCTGGGCATAAGCAGTGCCGAAGTAGTGGCCCTTGTTGACCACGAAGTCGGGGCACTTGCTGACCTCCATCATGGGTTCCACCAGGTCGCCCAGAACCGCCCTGGCCTGTTCGTCGGTGGGGTCGGGGGGCAGGGACTTGAAGTCGTTCTTGGCCTTTACCAGAACCTTGAACACCTTCAGACGCTGTTCCAGGTCCATGTTGGAGACCAGGTTGATGGGGGTGCCCCTGGGGATGGGGCCGAGCTCGATGCCGCTTTCGCCCACGGCCCACGCCGCCTTGGTTTCCAGCAAGCCATACAGCGGTTCCTTTTGCAGAAAATCGGGCAGGAAACCCTTGGGCAGCTTGAGGTAGCTGGTTTCGGTGGTCAGGTCGATGATGCCCGGCACCAACTTGCCGGAGCGGGTCACGAATTTGCGGTCACCCTCCCGTTTCTCAGGCCACAGCAGTTGCTCGATAGAGGCATCGAATGACTTCATGCGATCTGCCACCGAACCGCTCCAGTAGAACGGCCCCAGCCGGTTGTTTTGCAGCAGCGGCGCAGTGGACCAGACGCTGATGAGCGAGGCGGGGCGGGTGTAACCCCGGCCACCGGCGGGCATTTCGTAATCGCGCGGTTCCCCGGTCAGCGGATGGTGGACGATCACCTTGCCCACCGAGGGCAGATCCTTGTAGGACCGGGAGGAGAAGTTATCCCAGATGTTGCCTTCCAGGGCATTGGTGGCCAGCGGGCTGCAGGCATTGGTTTCCAGCAGGGTGGTGGGTACCCGCAGCTCGCTGGAAAGGTAATTGTCCCTCAGGAAGTCCTTGTCCAGCACGATTTTCTTGGCGGCCTTCTTGAACTCGGCGGTCTTGGTCCAGGTCCAGTATCGGTTCCAGCAGCTCAGATAGCCGGGTCCGTTGCAGCCCTTGTCAGGGAAGAAGCTGTAGGCCTTTTCCGGCAGCTTGCTGGAATGGCAGCGGGCGCAGTTCTCCGCGAACACCACCTTGCCCCGTTCCAGTTGCTTGGCGTCCTGGGTCAGGTAAGCCGCGCCGCCCGGAGCGTTCTTCAGATAGTCCGGCTTGCCGGTAGCCAGGAAGAACAGCGCAAGGTTGGGGGTCTGTGCCTTGTTGGCGTTCCAGTAAGCGGAGTTCTTGTCGGCATGGGCAATGGGGAAGGGGGAGATCTTCTTGCCACCCACCAGCGGGATGAAATGTTGCAGCCATTCCTCGCTGAACAGGCCGATGTTCACGTAGACCCGGTTCAGCGCACCCAGGGCGCCGACCGAATCGGAGCCGTCCTTCAGCACGCGCGGGGTGAAGGTGGTGTCGGGCGCCTGGTAAAAGCTGTTTAGCACCGAACCCGGCGGCACGTAGGAATTGAGCTGGGAATTGAGCTGCTCCCCGCCTGCCAGGGTCTCCTTGCCGGACTTCAACGCCAGCCCCATGCGCGCGCCCAGGTTATAGACGGCGTTCATGGTGCGGGGGTTGTTGATGTAGTCGGTGGAGACGAAGGAGGTGTCCAGCGCGCCGGGATGGGAGGTGTGGAACAGTTGGTAGGCGAAGCTGGTGGGATCGGCATCGACAGTGAAGATGCGGTCCACCCAGAAGTATTGGGCGCCCGGGTTGGAATTCAGGTTCTCCCACTTGGGATGTTCCGGGTCCGCCGGCGGATTCGAGGGGTTGGGTCCGACGTGGCAGAAGCCGCAGCTCATGCCGACCCGGTAGGGTTTCACCAGCTTCTTGTCGTTGTAGTAGCTGGCGTCGGTGTAATAGCGTTCCGGGTCCCAGCGCTTCTTGGCTTCCTCATCGAAGTCGGGATTGGGGAACAGCCGCAGGCCGACCACGCCGGTGGCGTAGCCATAAAAGGAGCCCACCGGCACCGTCTGGCCGCGGGAACCGAACTTGACGCCGGGATACTTGGTTTCGTTCTCGAAGGGATCGGGCGGGCAATCGGCGCTCCGGACGTCCAGCCACAGGCCGAAGCGATCCGGGTGGGGGCCCTTGGCCTTTTCGAAGCAAGGCTCGTTGCCCAGGCCCAGGTATTGCCAGCGGTTGTCGCGGCTGAAGCGGGTCTGGCTGGGATGGCTGGACAGGGTCTTGAGGAAGTCCAGGTTGCCGACACTGTCGCGGGACAGGACGTCCCAGAAACGATCGTTGCCGCCGGACCAGACGATCCAGTTGTTGCGGCCGATGGCCGCGGCCTTGACGGCCTGTTCCGGAGTTATGCCGGGAATGTAGGGATTCAGTTCTGCTGCTACGGCCTTGGGATCCTTGGTGACGCCGTAGTCCATATCGCGGAAGTAGTCCTCGTCCGCCGCCGGAAAGCTCTCCGCCGTGCGCCCGGCGCACAGCGCCTCGTCCTTGACGCCGCCGGCTCCCTGGCCGCATTCGGGGCGAACCGGGTTGATGAGATCCACGACCTTTTCATTGAGGTGCTGCTTGGCGATGCAACCTGCCAACAGCGCCAGCGTTGTCACGACACACAACGCCAACCACAGGCTTCTTGTTTTCATGCGACTACTCCTGTCCCGACAAATGGGCAATCCGAAACCGAAAACTCAGGCGCAACGGTAAAGAGCGGAGCAGCGCTCGGGCTGCCCATAAAGAACATGTCCCGGTCACGGCTGTTGCCGAGACGCTGCCAGTCCTGGCGCAGTCTGGATCGGAATGCTTAGGCAGCCGGACGCGTATGACCCGAAAAACCACGGAAAACTCGTGGAAATGTTGAGTTTTCGACTGGGTTTTTGCGGTGGGGAGACCTTACTCCCGCCCCGAGGGGGAAGTCAACACAACAATTCCACAAAATCACCGGGTTAGCATGACAATATTCCCCGGTGGAGGCGGTCGGCCGGGGCGAATCTGGGATCGACGGGACTAAGGCTTGGATTTCTCGGGAAAGCTGTCCAGCGAGTCGAAGTCAAAGGTATCGAAGTCGAGGGAATCGATTTTAAGAGCGTCGAGGTCTAGTAAATCAAGTTTGTGGGGAGCGGGCTTGCGGGGGTCGGTTTTCAGCGATTCGAGCTTGAGAACGTCGAGATCGAGGGCGTCGAATTTGAGCGTGTTGAAGTCGAGCGGCTCGAGGGGAACTGCGTCGATTTTAAGGGAGTTGGACCTGTGGGTACCGAGCTCGCCAGAGTCGAGAATTTGAAGATCGGGTTTGGCGGTGGCGATTTCAGTGGCTTCGTTTTTGGCGCCATCGAGATCGGTGGAATCGAGCTTAGGAGGGTCAGGCATGCGGCTATCGATTTCCAGCGAAACCCGTTGGAAGGTATCCGGGGTAAGAGAATCGTGCTGCGGCGTTTCCCGGTCAAAAGTACCTGGCTTTCGAGCGTCGGGTTTGCGGGTGGCTATTTCAAACGAATCGAGTTTGAGAATGTCCAGATCGAAATCTAGATCCAAATCCAAATCCAGATCCAGGGGGTCGGCTTGAGGCGAATCGATGTCAAGCGAATCGAGCTCGAGCGCGTCGAGGTCGAGCGATTCATGTTCAAGCGAATCGATGTCGAGATAGTCGGGTTCCGGAGATGCCTGACCGGCAGGGTGGAGTGGGACGATGGGGCTGCATTCGCCGACTGTGATATAGATGGCGGGAGCCCCCATGTGGAAATGGTCCTGCCAGTCGCTGGTGGGCGTGGGGGCGGCGGTAAGAAACCGCAGTTCGTCACCGCGCAGCTGGACCGCGCTAAGGGCCTGGCTGAGGTAGACGCCGGTATCGACGCCGATGCGGTGGGCCAGTACCTCCGGGCATGAAGGCGTGTGGCCGTGAATCACGCAGAAGTCGTGATACCAGCCGTTCAGCGAATCGAGGAAAGGCTGCCGGATCCAGAGAAACTGACTGTCGTCCTGGGCCCTCAACGGGGTCATGGGATGAACGCCGGCGTGTACGAACAGGTAATCGCCTTCACGGTGCGTCAGGCGGAGCTGTTTCAGAAAGCTCCGGACATTGGGCCCCAGACTCCGGTCGACGCTATCCCGCAGTTGGCGCAGATCACGTAGACAGCCTTCGTGCAGCGGCACGTCGAAATTCCGAATCGCCTCCTCGCCGCCATGGGCGAGCCACATCTCGACGGTGTCCCGCATTTCGGTCTGATCGCCGTGGTTAGGCAGCTCCAGCAGGGAGATCAGGAAGTGCTCGTGGTTGCCGCACAGAAACACCGATTCCACCGATGCGTGCTGCCACTCGCCGATGAGGAACTCCAGCGTTTCCTAGGAGTGGGGTCCGCGGTCGATGTAGTCTCCGAGATAGACAATCTTGTATTGGTAGTCGGGATTTTCGTCGATTTCCGATTGTATGAAAGCCCGCAGCTCGCGCAGTTGTTCCACATAGCCGTGAATGTCCCCAACGGCGAATACCACCACTTCATCCCGCAGCTTTTTCGGGCTGGGTTGCCATGGGGTGGCCATACGGTACATTCGATAACCTCGAGGTGGTGTCAGGGGGGGCGAAGCATACACGGTTGTGGCGTATTGCAACAACTTCATCGAAAACAGCGGACTGCGATCAGAGAGGGGTATTTCGACACGTGTTGTCGGGCTGAAATATAGGGAGGTTTTCGAGCTTCTTTCCGAGACAGGTTAGATTGAAATACTGTAGCAAGGTTCGGTAGTGGCTTCAGTCTGCCTGGAAATACCGGCCTATGCGGTCTCCCACGGGGGATGCGCCGTGCGGCAGATCAGGGGCTTGGATACCGAGCCGCCACGGCCTTGTTACCGTCCCGGTATCGAACAGTCCCGCCAATCATTCGTTCTGACGTTAAAAAGTCTGTTTTCAAAAGTAGAGCCGTCGTTCAGCATTTCTTGCGCCCGTGCTGTGCTGCGCAACACGCGCGGGCTCTCAAAAAATGACGAAAAAGAAACCTTGCCGCTGCGTTGGGCGCCTGATGTCCGTCCAGCCCTTGTGACAATCTCGAAGCTCTCGTAGCCGTTATGGACCATTTCGGGGTAGCGACCGCGATCTGTATCGGAGCGGGAGTGACGAACGCGGTTCTATCGCATGCTGAAGAACGGGGGCGGCCTTCCGGCCAATCCGGTGGAGCGCTGAATCGGTTTGGCGAAAAGTCCGGGGCTCGAACGGTGCTTTCGGCCTCCTGTCCAACCATACGGCTGAATGGACGGGCGGCTGTCGGGATTGACCGATTACGGCACTTTCCGTGAACTCAGGCGAGAGCCTTGGGCGTAAGCCCCGCATGGGTTATCCCGATTCTTGTGCCGTCGTCCCGATCGATCATCGAGATCGTATCAACCGTTCTTTTCACCTCAACAGAGGAAGCACTGATGAAACCGTTACTGGACCCTATTGTGGTGGCCTCGGTTCTGGCGATCACGCTCCACGCTCCCGGGACACTGGCCTATGGCGGTGGCGGTAGCAGTTCCGTCGGCTGCGCCGAGCCGCAGTTTTACGAGGAGCTGCCGGCCAAAAATGCCGTCGTGGCCGAATTGGCGGAGGTGTTTGTGGTGGCGTCGGACAACGTCGACGTTCAGACCCTGGAACTGGAGGTCGGGACGCAGCGGTTGCCACCTGCCGTCACCGTGCGCCGGTCGGGAGAATTGGAGGTGAGGGCCAAACTGCCGCTACCGATCCGCCAGCCGGGCAAGGTCCGCATTGCCCTGAGCGCCAAGAGCAAGGACGGCTGCGCCGGTTTCCATCCCTATTTCATCGAAGTGAAGCCTTAACCGAGCGAGTTAGGCGCTATTCGCCGATGTCGGGGTGGTCGGCGACCACCCGATCGGCCAGATAGCGGGAGCCGTTGAGGTTGAGATGATGGCGGTCCCGGAACAGCAGCTTGCCGTCACGGTCCATGCGGCAGTCGACGTCTCTGCAAAAGTAGCGCTCGGTCTCGATCAGGGTGACTTGATCCAGTTCAACGAGCGTCTCCAGGGCATGGCGATAGCCCGCCCTGCGGACTTCCAGGGGACGCCGCTCTTCGCTGCACGCATTGGTGTAAAACCAGTTGCTGTCGTACTTGCACTTCCTCGGGGAAAAGGAAAACGCCGGCGGGTCGTCGACGATATAGACCCGCTTCCCTCCCTTAATCAGCCTGTCGACGGTTTCTCCGATTTCCGTGGCGAATCCTGACGGGTCGGTGATGCGTTCGGACCAGAATGCGGCCAACACCACGGTCTTGATGGATTGTTCCCGCAGCAGATATCGGAAGATACGCCGGAACTCGGGATTGTCCGCCAGGGGAATGCCGTTCTTGGCGAAATAGCTGACGTTGTGCTCGCTGAGCCTTTCGGCCAAGCCGACGAACAGATGCTCGGCATGGGAATCGCCGACGATGGCGATGTCTTCGGGGGCCTGGCTTTTCGACTGCAGACAGCGGCGGTGGCCGTTCCACTCGGGGGCTTCCCGTTGAATCGCGGGCGGCGCGCACAGGGGAAAAGCGGACGACGCGTATTGAAAGTATTCGTCCTGGCCGAGGTCGCCTTCATTCTTGATCTTCAAGGCGGCGGAGGTATCCCGGAGTGGCAAACCCCGCAGCAGAAAGGTTTGGTTTCCCCAAAGTCCCAGAACCACCAGCGCGGCAATCAGCAGCAGCGCTTTCTGCCGGCGGCGGGGGCCGAAGCGGATGGGTTTTTCCACCAGCCGGTAAGTCAGCCAGGCCAGCAGCATCGCCAGTGCCGCCGCGCCGATTCGAAGCAGCAACGAAGCTTCGCGTCCGGTGACGATGCGGGAGAACGACAGCAGCGGCCAATGCCACAGGTAGAGCGGATAGCTGATCAGGCCGACGCTGACCATGGCTTTGCTGGACAGCAGCCTGGCGTTGAGCCAGGCACCGGGGCCCGCCGCGATGATGAGGAATGCGCCGGCCGTCGGCAACAGCGCCCACCAGCCCGGAAAGGGCGCGCCCTTGGTGATTGCGATCAGGCCCGCTGCAATGGCGGAAACTCCCAGAAACGACTGGATGTTGGGACTCTTCGCCAGCATCTGCGGATGGTGCAGCGACAGATAGGCCAGCACGCTGCCGACCATCAGTTCCCAGAAGCGCGATGCGGGCGAATAAAACGCCGCGGGCTGGTCGTTGAACACCAGGTACAGACCGGCGGCGAAGGAAGCTGCGGCCAGCGCCAGGGTAAGCAGCAGGAAGCGATGGGACAGCCGCCAGGCCAGGAGGGTCAGCAGCGGCCAGAGGATGTAAAACTGCTCCTCGATCGCCAAGCTCCACAGATGCAGCATGGGCTTGGTCTCGGCCGCCGCATCGAAATAGCCGCTTTCCCCCCACAAAACGAAGTTGGAGATGAACAAACAGGCGCCGGCGACATGTTTGCCCAGTTGCATGTATTCGTCCGCCAGCAGGGCGAACCAGCCGCTCAGCAGGCAGCTCAGCATCACCAGGACCAGGGCGGGGCAAATCCTGCGGATGCGGCGGTCGTAGAAGTCCACCAGGCTGAATCGGCGGCCCTCGACGCTGGAGAAGATGATGGTCGAGATCAAGAATCCGGAGATCACGAAAAAGATATCCACGCCGATGAAGCCGCCGACCAGGCCGCCGGGGAAGGCGTGAAACCCCACCACCGAAAGAATGGCCACGGCTCGCAGGCCGTCGATGTCCGGGCGGTAACCGGGGGGCGAGATGGCGGTGGTGGTTGCAGGAGGGGTCGGAGTCATGAGTGCCAAGGCGCGGAGGAAGTCGCCATTATCCTAGAAACGGCAGTTGGACGTAGCGGAGCTTACGGTCGCCGGGTCGGCGCGACGCGCAGGGCCATCCCCTGCAAGGGAACCGCTGATTTTGTCAGTCACCGCGAAACGACGTTTTCCGGTGAAGGGCGCTGAGAAATCCAGGATGGATTTATTCAGCGCGTCCCAAGCACGGGTCGCGAACCGGTAGCCGCATCGCAATGAATTCCACATCTTTTGCGGGTAAACTCGCCGGCGCGAATCCGGCTCCGCCCAAGTTCGCGATTGTTCAGCTCATCGTTGCAGGCTTGATAGTCTGCTCAATCCTAAGGAGAAGACAATGATGTCCCGTGTTCCTATGTTGGCATTGGCTTCGCTGGCCTTGACCGCCCCCGTGACCGCGGGAGCCGTCACCATCGCGGCTTCCGAATTGCCGAACGGCATCCAGTCCTGCGTCTCGTCGGGAATCTGCTCGGTTGATCCTGCCAGCGCCTATGATTCCGCCAGGGCTGCCGCTTTCCCGATCCTCCAGGACGGCGCCGGCGGTATCGAACAGAACTGGCTGATGCGTTACACCCTGGCGCCGTCTTCCGTCCAGTCCCGCAGCAATCCTGCGCAAACCGAAACCCTCGGCGGATATCTGTGGATGTTGTTCAAGGGCCAGTATGCCGCGACCGAAACCGCTCATGAGGTGACCTTGTTCCTGGACAAGGTCAGTCCGACGCCTTTCAGCTTTTTTGGGCAATCTGGTGATTTGTCGCTTAGCCTGACGACGGACGACTTGCTGGCGGGTGGAGGTCGTTACGAAGCGGGATTGACGGCGGGTGGCGGCGGTTTCAATTCCGGCCACCTGGCGGGCGAGCTGCCATTGCCCTGCGTCGCCGACGGTTGCGGTGCCGCTGTCCAATTGAACCTGCTCCAGCTGAGCTATGCCGACAACGGTTCCGCCTTGGTTTTCCGGGCATTCGAGCCGACTGACCCCCGCGGCCTGGTGTTCAGCCAGCGCAGTTATTACCAAGGTGGCGATCCCTTGACGGCATTCGATGATCGCCAGACCTTCGCCGTCGGTGCCGTGCCCTTGCCTGCGTCGATCTGGTTGCTGGGCTCGGTGGTGTTGGGGCTGGCGGGATTGAAAAACGGGCGCCAAAGCGCAGCGGGCTGATGTCCTGCGGGGCCAATCCGCAGCGGTAACGCGGGACTCGATCCGTTGGCCCGGCGAAAGGGCGGATCGAGTCCGCCGGCGGAAGCGCGGATGCGGTTTCGCCGGGTGCCTCCGGCGGCATAATAGTTCGCCTCCTGTTGCTTCTCTTCAACGTGCACGATCACCAGCTGACCATGAGCATTCGTTATCACGCTTCCCCAGTTTCCAGTCACGATCTGTTGCTGTGCCGCCGCGGGATCGAATACGGCTGGGTGCGGGAATCCGCCCGCCCCGCCATGCCCGATGCGCCAGCCGTCGAGTCCGCCTGGGAACGCCACGAGGCGGTCTTGCTGCCCGGTCTTTTGGCCGACGTGCTGGAGCGCTACGCGCCGCACATCGCCCAGGCTCACCGCTTGTACCAGCAGACCCTGGCGGGCGAGACCGTCGCCGATTTGCTGGAATCCGAACCCTATGCCGGGCGGCTGAGCGATGACTTCGACCTGTCCGGCTCAAGTTTCGAGGACAACGACGACCAAGGCATCGAAAAGGTGTATTTCGACGCCTGGCAGGACGACGACATCGTGGCGGACGATTTGTGGTGCAAGGCGTCCTGGCTGTCCTTCGACGATGAGGACGGCAGCCTGCGGTTCCGCTTCTCCTTCGGTATGGAGGGCTACGAGGACGTGGCGGCCGATCCGGAACGGCAGGCCTGGGCCGCCAAGCTGACCGACGCCGTCTTCCCGGAATCGGCGGCGATCACCGAACACCCGGGCCTGCGGACGGTGCTGGAAAGCATGCTGGGCAGCAGCGCCATCGGCTTCATGGAACGCATCGTCTACTTCAATGCTCCCAACGGCGGCGCCCAGATGCATCACGACGTGGAGCGCGGCCACGACGGCGTGGTGTTCGCCCAGTTGAGCGGCTCCACCTTTTGGTTGGCCCTCGGCAAGCCGGTGCTCATGGACGAGATCGACGCCTATCTGGCTCAGGCCCCGGCCGATCAGTGGAGCGAACTGCGGGCGCTCGGTTCGGATCGGGCCGGATTATCGCGCTATCTGGACGAGCAGGATCACGAACTGGCGGAAGCCCTCATCGACCGCCACCCGGATTTCTTCCGGCACCTGATCGAACGGGGCTACGCCTACATCCTGCAACCCGGCGACGTGCTGCTGATGCGCCAGAACGACCTCGACACCTGCGTGTGGCATTCGGTGATCTGCCTGGGCGAGGAAGCCGGCGAGGGCGTGAGCTTCGCTCTCAAGGTCGGGCGGGCCTGATTCGGCGGAAGGGGCTAGTTGCCGCTCGATGCGTGCCGGCGCAGCAGCCGGTCGAGCTGGTTGGCGAAGTCCTGCCGTTCGGCCTGGGACATGCTGGCCGGACCGCCGATATTGACCCCGCTGCTGCGCAGTTCCTCCATGAAGTTACGCATCGTCAGGCGTTGCCGGATGTTGTCGGCGGTGTAGCGCTCGCCGCGGGGATTGAGCGCTTCGGCGCCTTTTCCCACCACTAGGGCCGCCAGCGGAATGTCGGCGGTGATCACCAGGTCGCCTGTTTCCACGGCGGTGGCGATGGCGTTGTCGGCGACATCGAAGCCGGGCGAGACCCGGATCGCCCGGAGGAAGCGCGACGGCGGCAGCGATACCTCGCGGTTGGCCACGAAGGTGGCGGTGACCTGGGCCCGGTCGGCGGCCCGGCACAGAATGTCCTTGATCACGTTGGGGCAGGCGTCGGCATCGACCCAGATTTTCATCGCGGCATTTCCTGTGGGCTGGGTGGGGTGGGTGAATCGTCCGCCCGCAGCAACGAGCGCCGCGCCAGGTGCACGGTGGCCAGGGGAATCACCAGGCCGATGACGGTCACCGCGATGAACAGCGCGCCCAACTCGCTGTAGTCCGCCGGCGCGGTGACGGCACCGGTGGCGGCGTCCCTGCTTGCGCGGGTGACGGTGTAGACCTGGTTCAGGTACTTGGTGAGCAGTTGGGACAGGGACAGCGCCAGATTGGTGAAGGCTGCCATCACCGCGAAGAAGGTGGCCTTCAGCTCGCGCGGGGCGCAATGGGCGATCCAGGCCAGCATGGGGATCATGGAAACCTGGCCCAGGGGCGATTCCAGGGCCGTGTCTACCAGGGCGATGAAGCGGGCGTCGACCACCCCGCCGGTGACGGAGGCGGTCCAGTGGTGGAAGCCGTAGTACATGGCCACATTGGGCAGGAACAGCACGGTCAGGGTGAGGGTGAGGAACACCACGATGTCGCTGATGCTGTGCTCGGCCATGTAGCGCCTGAAGATGAACATGCCCAGCAGGGTCAGCCCGCTGGTGAGCAACGACAGCTGCGACAGGAACTGTTGGTCGAAGCCCAGCACGTCGATCATCCACCAGGTGGAACTGGCTCCGGGCGAGGGCATGGCGCGGAACACGAAGATGACCAGGGCGGTGCCGAACAGGGTGTTGCGGGCCGCCGGTTCCAGGCTCAGGGTCAGGCGCCAGATCAGGAAGCTGACGATGGCCAGGGATCCGGCGAACACGATCTCTTCATTGAAGGGCACATTGGACAAGCCCATGGCCACGGAGAACAGGACGAATCCCAGACCGCCGCCCAACAGCCCCCAGTTCACCGCGGGCAGCTCGTCGACCGGACGGGCCAACAGCCGTTCGATGTCTTCGAACTCATATCCTTGAGCGGCGAGACGGTTTTCCTCCTGCCAGCGCAGATAGCGCGCATACAGGACGCCGAGCACCGACACGAAGGGGATGAGCAGGGCCAGCCGGTAGATCTTCAGATAGACCTCGACTTTCTGCGCCTCGCTCATGGAGTCCACGCCCTGGAACAGATAGACGTTGGCCAGGGCTACCAGCAGGGTGCCGCCGATGATGGCGATGCGGCCCAGGGTCTGCATGGTGGTGTGGGACAGCTTGAGCTGCTCTTCCGAGAGCGGTCGTCCTTCGGCATCGAGTTTTGGCACCGCCTCCACGGTCATGGCGTCCGCCACCACGTCCTGCAGCACATAACCCACCGGAGCCAGCATCGCCGAGAGGACGAACCAGGTCTCGGCGGGCATGACGTCGCGCATCCCGGCCGGGTTCCCCAGCAGCCCCAGCATGATCAGCAGGCTCGCCGCGATCAGCAGGGCGCCCAGATAAATCAGGCCGGCCTTGTGCCGCCAGATCAGGTCCACCAGGTGGCCCAGCGGCATCTTCAGCGCCCACGGCAGCATGGTCCAGAAGCCCAGCGCCGCCAGGAACTCTGCCGACAGGCCGAGGTAGTCCTTGACGAAAAAGGTGCCGACGATGCCGGTCAGCCCGGAAATGCCCGCCGACAAATAAACCATCAGCGGTGGCAGATAGCTCCAGCGCATCTGGCGGCCCAGGTCGAGGATGGCGCGGTCGAACCAGCGGGCGAGACGGTGATGGACGGAATCGGTAGTCA
>VEPB01000257.1 GCA_012026715.1 Methylococcaceae bacterium
CGTGATGGTGTAGCTGAAAACGTAGCGGTCGGCGGCAGGCTCCGACTGGCTCTCCAGATAGTTGGTGACGGCGTCGATGTCGATACGGTGTTTCATTGGGACTGGTCACGGTTGGGTCGGTAGCATTTTTATCACATGAAATTTGGCATGGCTATTCGGTCGGGAATTGTGTCCCTCGTTCACTTCATGGTCAGCGCTTGCGGTTTTCCACGGCGGGCGCTGCTGCGGCCGATGTTGATGGCGGCGGTGCTGGCGGTCTCGGCGGCCCATGCCGATTCCAGCGCCGAGCTGTATGCGGCGTCCGCCGCCGGGCAGTTGG
Organism: Methylococcaceae bacterium; assembly: GCA_012026715.1. Taxonomy (GTDB): domain Bacteria; phylum Pseudomonadota; class Gammaproteobacteria; order Methylococcales; family Methylococcaceae; genus VEPB01. Next base: position 320 of record VEPB01000257.1, read on the forward strand.
AGCGAGTCGATGCGCTGCTTGCCCAGGGCGCCGACGCCAATGCCAAGAATACCGCCGAACGGACTCCGCTGATGGCCGCCGCCGCCGCAGGCAACGTCCGCATCGTCCGCAAACTCTTGGCTTTCGGTGCCGACCCGAATCTGGCCGATAAACGCGGTGTCACCCCATTGATGGAAGCCGCCGCCCACGGTTACGAAGAAGTGGTGAAACAGCTGGTAGCGGCCGGATCGGACGTGGAGGCCAAAGACTCCGCCGGCCAGTCGGTTGCCGAAAAGGCTCGTCGCAATGGCCAGGGACGCATCGTCGCGTTGCTCGAGAAGTCCGGCCTCAAGGCCGTCGAAGCACCGACCCCGGATGGCGGGCCCGCCAAGGAAGGGGAAAACAGGCCGGATGAGGCCAAGAAAGACGGGGCGGCCAAGGCGGAAAGCGGCAGATAACGGTCGACGCATTCAAAAAAATGCCCGCCGGAAGGCGGGCTAAGGTCGTCGATGAGGGAGACTCGAGAAGAACAATTCTCGGTGAATATCCAGCACTATGCGTGCCACGGGGCTGGACCCCGGTAAACCAGGGATGGCGCGCCGATTCACTGGTCTCCGCCGCGCCGGATTTGGGCAGAGTGCACCGCGGCGGAGCCAAGGCTGTCGTTTCCCGGCGCTGCCGCTTAGAATTCCGCCTTTCCCGCGAACCCGCCGATCTCGCCTAGACCCAAGGACCCCTGAACCCATGCAATCGCAGCAAAAATTTCCGCAGGTATTCAGCTTCGAGTTTTTCCCGCCCAAAACCGATCAGGCTGCCGCAACCTTGCGGCAGACCATCAACGAACTGGCGGGGCTCAACCCGAGGTTCTGTTCGGTGACGTTTGGCGCCGGCGGCTCGACCCGCGAGAAGACTTTTGAAACCGTGGTGGAAATTCAGAAAACCACCGGGATCGAGGCCGCGCCCCATTTGTCCTGTATCGCCTCGACCCGCGACAGCATCCGGGAGGTGCTGCACGGTTATCGCTCTCATGGCATTCGTCACATCGTGGCGCTCCGCGGCGACATGCCTTCGGGCGTGCTCAGCGCCGGTGAATTCCGATATGCCAACGAACTGGTAGCGTTCATCCGGGCGGAAACCGGTGATCATTTCAGTGTCGAGGTGGCGGCTTATCCGGAAGTCCACCCCCAGGCCGCCAGTGCCGAGGCGGACCTGCGCAATTTCAAACGCAAGGTCGAGGCCGGTGCCAACAGCGCCATCACGCAGTATTTCTACAATCCGGAGGCCTATTTCCGCTTCATCGACGATTGCGAGCGGGTCGGCATCGACATTCCCATCGTGCCCGGCATCATGCCCATCACCAACTATTCCCAGTTGGCGCGATTCTCCGAGATGTGCGGCGCCGACATCCCGCGCTGGGTCCGCAAGCGGCTGGAAGCCTTCGGCGACGACCGCACCGCCATTCGCGCCTTCGGGGTCGAAGTGGTGAGCGATGTATGCCGGCGCCTGCTGGAGCAGGGCGCGCCGGGACTGCACTTCTACACCCTGAACCAGTCCCAGTCGACGCGGGAAATCTGGAAGAACCTCGGCTTGCCGGACAGCTGAGATGTGCGTTGCGGAAGCGGGCTGAAGCCCGCTCTACCACCATGGCTGAGCACATCCTGTTCCTCACCGGCAAGCTGGCGGAGCCGCAGTTGCGTCAGGTGCTGGCGGAGATGCAGCCCGAGTTCCGTTACACGGTGCATCAGTTGGGCATCACCGTGGCGGCTTTGATGACCGCCGACATGATCAAGCGCCGGTTGAAGGACCATTTCGGCGCCGACCGCATCCTGGTTCCGGGGCGTTGCCGGGGCGATCTGGAGGAACTGTCGCGGGAGCTCGGATTGCCGGTAGAACGGGGGCCCGAGGAACTGCGGGATCTGCCGGAATTCTTCGGCAAGAAGTCCAAGAAGCCGGACCTGAGCCGGTACGAATTGCGGATCTTTGCCGAGATCACCGA
>VEPB01000419.1 GCA_012026715.1 Methylococcaceae bacterium
CTTCGAGTTGTTTACGGGTTTCCGGAAAGGCAACGCCCAAGGCCGATCCCTGCGTCGCCGGCTTGACGACCAGCGACGCACCGAGTTCTGCCTCGGCGCGCCGGGCCGCAGACTCGATACCCTCGGAGCGGCGAGTCAGCACATCCCGCGCGACCGGCAGACCGGCTCTCCGGAACAGCTCTTTGGCCAGTGACTTGTCCATGGCGCATGCACTCGCACGGACACCGCTGCCCACATAGGGATAGCCCAGTATCTCCAACAACCCCTGAAAGCTCCCGTCTTCGCCAGGCGGCCCGTGGAGTACCGGAAACACCGCATCGACCCGGTGCAGCCGCAGGCCCTCGGCAATGCTGCCGTCAAGTTCCAGCAGCACGGTATTGGGGAAGTTGAACCGCAGCGCATCGGCGACACAGCGGCCCGATACCCGGGAAACCTCGGCCTCGGCGGAAGAGCCGCCACAGACGACGACGATATTGGGATTTTCGCGCATAGATATGGGTCACTCCGATAGTTCAAACCGGGCCTACAGCGCCAGCGCCGCGGCAAGGATGTGGACATAGCAGCCGGCGGAAACCCCCAGCGCCGCCACCATCCTCGCCCGCCGGCGCTGCGGGCGGCGATGTAGAGCGTATCCGGCCCCGGCGTGATGTTGAGCAGCAGGCTGGAGGCGATAAGCAGCGGCAGGTCGTGACTGCCCGCCACGAGGCTAGGGGCTGTCATCGTGATTTCCCGGGAGGACAAGCCAGTTCACAGGACTGTTAGCTTCGATGAGTCCACGAGGATTCGCCTCGCCAAATGCGTAGGTTGGGTTAGCGGCTCCATCACTAACCCGACGATATCTCGGGAATGTTGGGTTACGGCGCGAAAAGCCGCGCTGGAACCCAACCTACGACTCTGTTCATCACGGATATCGAACCGCGGAAACTACCCAAGCTCGATCGGCACATACATTCGCGCCTTGCCGCGCTGGATCAGCAGGGCCGCGTGCTTTTCGACCTTGGCGGCAAGGTCACGCAGTTGTTCCGGGGCGGTGACCGCCTGCCCGTTAACCGCCAGAACCACATCCCCCGGACGCACTCCCGCCCGCGCCGCCGCGCCGGTGACCCGCTCCACCAGCAGGCCACCGGCTTCGCCCTGAATCAGGGATTCCGGGTCGGCCGGCCGCACCGCCAGTCCGAACACGCCCTTGCCAGGCTCGCCGGACACGGTGGCAACCTGTTCCTGTTCGACCCATTCGGCGACCTTCACCGGAATTTCCAGCTCGGCACGGTCCCGCAGCACCACAACGTTGGCATCGCTACCCGGCTGCAGCTGGGCCACCAGGGGCGGCAACTGCCCGGAGTGCTGAATCACCGTACCGTTCACCTTGAGGATGACGTCCCCCGGTTTGACGCCCGCCTTGGCCGCCGGGGCACGGAGCTCACCAGCGCCCCCGCCGGCTTGGTCAGTCCGAAGGATTCCGCCAACTGCTGATTGAGGTCCTGAATTCCGACGCCGAGGCGGCCGCGGCTGACCTTGCCAACTGCGAGCAATTGCTGCTCGACCCGCATCGCCACGTCGATGGGAATGGCGAAGGAAACACCCTGATAGCCACCGCTGTGGGTGTAAATCTGCGAGTTGATGCCGATGACTTCGCCCTTCAGGTTGAACAGCGGCCCTCCGGAATTGCCGGGATTCACGGCCACGTCGGTCTGAATGAAGGGAACGTAGTTTTCGTCCGGCAGCGAGCGGGATTTCGCCGACACGATGCCGGCGGTCACCGTGTTTTCGAATCCGAACGGCGAACCGATGGCCAGCACCCAGTCGCCGACACCGGTGCGGGCCGGGTCGCCCAGCCGCACCGTCGGCAGGTCGCTCGCCTCGATCTTCAGTACCGCCGTATCGGTGGCTTTGTCGATACCAACCACCTTACCCTGGTACTCCCGCCGATCGGTCAGCTTGACCGTGACTTCCGCAGCCCCATCGACCACGTGGGCATTGGTGATGATGACGCCATCGTTGTGCACGATGAAACCGGAACCGGTCCCCAGCCTCGGCCGACCATGGGACGGCGGCGGTGGTCCGAAGCGGCGGAAAAACTCCTGGTCGGGGTCGTGCGGATCCGGCTCGGGCGCGCCCCGTTCGCGTTCCTCGTCGGCTCGGGTGACGCTGATGTTGACGACGGCGGGCCCCTGCTCGTTGACGATGCTGGCGAAGTTGGGCAGCGCGATGCCGACCGACGAAGCGGCTTCCTCGGCCGCCGCGGTATTAATCCAGGGCCGATCAAGGCGAACGCTATCCGCTATGAGCAATCCGATGGCGATGGCGACAGAAGCGACGGAACGGCGGTGATACTTCTGCTTCATAACTTTCTCCAACATATGATGATTCTTGAGCCGGCACCGGCTCCGCTTTAGGAAGCGCCGCGTCGGTCAGCGTTTCCGTTTCATTCAAGTCTGGTGCCGCGAACTCAACGTCCGCGACCACCAGGAGGACACCTCTGTTGCCTTCGCGCACGGTTGCCATCAGCCGGTTCCTACGATTCTCCAGATTGACACACGCAGCATTCCTCAGCCCGCGACCCTGCCAGCCCCCTTCCTGCCCACATACAACAAGTGAATTCCCGCCCCCAGCAAGCTCGGGTCTCTGGCGGTATCGACGATGACGCTCATTGCGGCCCGGTAGGCTGCCGGCTCGGCCAGCGCCATTTCCGCCAGATGCTGGGCATGGGGAGCCGCGAAACCGGTGTCGCCGAGCAACTCCTCGGTCACCAGACCGTGGCTCTGCAAAAACGGGGTGACCTCGTTGGGGTAGACGCCATTGCCGGCATCGAAGCGGCCCGGCACATCGTTGAAAAACACGCCGTCGTCCAGCAACCGGGCCACGAATTCAGGATTCGCCAAGTGCCGGCGCTCGTCGGCGAACGCCAGAGTCCGGCGCAGGTAGCTGTAGACCGTCATGAAGGCAACGAAGGCCGGCGCTCCCGGCTTCAGTACCCGCACCAGTTCGGCGGCCGCATGCTCGCGGTCGGCCGGTTCGGTGAGGTGGTAGAAGGGGCCAAGGCACAGCACCGCATCGAAAGACTCATCGGCGAAAACCGCCAAGTCGCTGGCGTCGCAGATCCGAATTCCCTCCACGCGTTCCCCCACGCCCGCTTCGGCGATCCTTTCCCGGGCGATGGTCAGCAACTCGCCGGACAGATCGGCGAGCACCACGCGGTAACCCTGCTGCGCCAGCCAGATGGTGTGACGGCCGGTTCCCCCGCCCAGATCGAGAATGCGGCCGCAGCGCGGCAGATGCTTGGTTAGCGCGTCGCAGGTCACCAGCCACTCGCTCACCCCTTCGGGCCGATCGAGCCGGTTCCATTCCCGTTCGCCGTAGGCGGCGTAGTAGCTACGCACCCGATTTTTGGTCATCTGTCCGGTCGAAGGCCGCCGGTCAGGCGGTTTTTTGGTAAGCCCGGAACCGCCGCAGCTGCTGGATCGCCTCATCCAGCACCACGTCCTCCTTGGCGAAGCAGAACCGGATCAGCCTTTCCCCGCCATTGCCCTGGTAGAACGCGGAACCGGGAACCCCGGCGACTCCGGCCTGATGCAGCAGCGCCAGCGCCGCCGTCTTGGCATCCGGATAGCCGAAGGCGCCGACGTCCGCCAGCACGTAATAGGCGCCCTGGGGCACGATGGGCAGCATCCCCGCGGCTTCGATCCCGGCACAGATCCGGTCGCGCTTCGACTGATATTTGTCCCGGTAGCGCTGAACCTCCTCCAGCGATTCCCGCAAACCTGCCAAAGCGCCGAACTGCAACGGCGTTGGGGCACACACATAAAGCAGGTCGGCCACCAGATTGATGGCGCGCGCCAGCGGTTCCGCCGCTACCGCGTAACCGATCCGCCAGCCGGTGATGCTGAAGGTCTTGGAGAATCCGAGGATGCTGACGCTGCGTTCCCGCAACCGGCCGACGGTGGCCGGGGAAATGTGACGTCGCCCGTCGTAGACGATGGACTCGTAGATTTCGTCGGCGATGACCAGCAGATCGTGGTCGCGGGCAACCCGGTCCACGATCACCAGTTCTTCGATGCTGAACATCTTGCCGCTGGGATTGGCCGGGGTGCACAGGACGATGGCGCGGGTGTTGGGCCGCAACGCCTCGCGCAGCCGGGCTTCGTCGAGGCGGAAAGCCGGCGCTTCCAGGGTGAGGAACTGGGGTTCCAGGCCTTGCAGCACGAGGGTATTGAGGTGGTAACCGTAGTAGGGCTCCAGCAGCAGGATGCCGTCGCCCGGATTCAGCAGCGCCGTCAGGGTCGCCGCAAAGGCGCCGGTGGTTCCCGCCGTCACCACGATTTCGCTGTCCGGGTCGACCGTCAGGCCGTTGTCGCGCTCGAGCTTGGCGGCGATCGCCTCCCGCAACGGCCGGATGCCTTCGGAGGAGGCGTAGCTGTTGCGGTTGTCGAGAATGGCAGCGATCGCCGCATGCTTGACCGCATCCGGCGGCGGCAGATCGCCCAGCCCCTGGCCGAGATTGATGCCGCCAACCCGCTCGCATTCGCGGGTCATGTAGCGGATGTCGGAAGGCTGAAGACCGGCGATACGACGGGATAGCTGGAAAGTCATGAGTGTTCCATGGTTGGAATCGGCACGATCCGCCGAAGGCAAATCGCAAGAACCAGGCGTGGAAGCGGAAATCCGGCGATCCACCCGGGATTGGCAACGATCACAGGGAAAATGACAGCAAATCCAGGGCCAGCCGTGCCTGAAGCGAGGTGTGTCCGGATACCTCGAACACACCTCGCCCAAGCGCGCCTATTTCCCTGTTTGCCTGCCGATTCAGCCTCACGGGTGCCCGCGAGGCAGCAGAAGAGATTCAGCCATGTTGATTCGCGGGCATCACCAGCCCGCGATTCAGTATCAGGTTATTGCATCAACACGCGGGCGCGGTCGGCGCAGGCCTCCTGACGATCAAGGGCGGCGAGGAACTCGGGCTGCCGGATCTCGTTGGCGCGTATCCGGGGCTGCTTGCATCTCTGACGACGAAAAGCTCATCGCCCTTGTGCATCAGCGGCCCTGCACCGACGCGCACATCAAGCACCGTACCGGCAGTGGGCGGAACGATACGGATGGCACCCGCGGAGGGAACCAGCAATCCGGCGCCAGGGGTTCGCTGGGTGTATTCGCCGAAGAACAGCAGGACGAGAATGAGGGCCGCGAAGGCGCCGGCACCGGCGTTGAGGCACCTGATGGGGACAGAGCGCGCCAACACGACGGCGCCATCGGTATTGTCGAGCTGCGCTATAAGCGCTTCGTCGCGGAACAACGAATCCATTCGTGGAGAGTCCTGGTGGGCGCTAACAGGAACCCGTGGCGGCGGCCCTTGCCGCGGCGCAGTGTTACGGCAGATCGTGACGGAGCGCGCCGGAGAATCTCGCCGACAGATTGATGCTTGCGAAATTTCTGTGCCCGCCGCGCCAAACCCCATGCGGCGATGTCGTCAGCCGGAAGATCGAACTCCGGAAGAAACCTTGCCATCCCAATACTCCTTGTTGTGTGAGTCACGTGATTGCGACGAGGCAATCCCAACGCCACACACTCCCGGAGATTGAGAACCCACCCAATAGTGCCAGCATCCCTGTGGGTGGCAACCGGCAAGATTTTTCCACTGCCCCGTTCGATCCGCCGGAGAGCGCACCAATGGATGCTGACTGGCACACACGTCAGCAACACCGCGGTGTTGACTGATCAACAGGGCCAACCGAAATCCCGGCGGCCTCGGCAGCCGTCTCGGCCGCTCAGTTGCGGCGGATTCCAAAACTGCTCGCTACCGGCTCCACCCCCAACGAACGCAGTTTGCCGGCGGCGCGGGCGCTGCCGGTTCGCGCCCAGATTTCGTAAAGCCGCATCAGATCATCGGAGGCACCGAGGCGGCTGTGTTCACCCACCTCCGCCAGCACGTCGACCAACAGCAGGAATTTCCGCGACAGCTCGGCGAAGATGGCGCGAAACGCCTGATCGCGGAGCGACTGCCGACTTTCCTCGGATAAACAGCCGTAAGCGGTGCTGCCCATGGCGATGTAGTAATCGACGTCCACCACCTTGCGGCTCAGGCTCTCGGAAAACAGGCCGGCCACCAGCAGCGCCACATCTCCCAGGTGTTTGAAGGCGCGGTGGCGTTCAGCCAGGCTGCGAGCCTGAATCGCCTTGCCGTAGATCAACGCCAAGGGCTGCAGCACGACCCCATCCGGAGTTTCTTCGAACAGCCGATCCGCGCGGGAAAAATAGGCCAGCATGTTGACCAGGTAGAAAACCGTCGCCTCCTCGATCTCGACCCGCTGGTTGGCGATGGCTCCGGTTACCGTGGCCCGGAAATGTTCACGCAAATCCATGCCGGTAATCACAGTCCTGGAAGAATGGCTAGAAGATGGCATGACGGCTCCCAATGGAAAGAGGCTGACAGGTCGAATCCAGCAATTTCAGGACCAACCGACGGATTTGCCCGTGTCCTTCCGTTTCCCGAATGGCCGCCAGATACCAAGCTGAACCCTTCGTTCACCAAGCCCCGCGCCTCACCGGGTTGAGACCGGTGGACGCATTCATCGTCGATGGCCACCCAACCGTTTCCCAAACAACAGCATCGATTCACCCGCTGTTGCACTGGAAGCAAGCAAACCGCCGCACCAATCCGAGGCAGAATCCCGCCCCCCGGCCAAAACCTTTGGTTGCCGCGCAAGGACCGGGGATTTGCCGGGATCCTCGTTTCGTCCTTGGCCCTCGCCTGCTTTTGGCTCGGTTATTGAACGTCCAAGACGTGTGAAGCGATGGCACACCCATCCTTCGATTCTGACCACCGATACCGGAGCATTCCATGACGCAAACCGTTCGACCCTTACACGACCGCCTGCTGGTGCAGCGCTCGGAAGAGCAGCAAACCAGCCCCGGCGGCATCCTCATTCCCGATGCCGCCAAGGAGAAACCCATCAAGGGCAAGGTCATTGCCGTGGGCCAGGGCAAGCCCCTCGAAGACGGCTCGCTGCGGCCGCTCTCGGTCAACGCCGGCGACGAGGTGCTGTTCGGCAAGTATTCCGGCACCGAGATCAAGCTCGATGGAGCCGACTATCTGGTACTGCGGGAAGACGACATCATCGCCGTTTTCGAAAGCTGACCCTTTCCTTCCAACCCCAACTGAGGAGATCGTTTCCATGTCCGCCAAAGAAATCCGCTTTTCCGACGCCGCCCGCCAGCGCCTCTTGGCCGGGGTCAACATCCTGGCCGATGCGGTCAAGCAGACCCTGGGGCCCAAGGGCCGCAACGTGGTGCTGGAGAAGAGTTTCGGCGCCCCCACCGTCACCAAGGACGGCGTTTCCGTCGCCAAGGAAATCGAGTTGAAAGACAAGTTTGAGAACATCGGCGCCCAATTGGTGAAGGAGGTCGCTTCCAAAACCTCCGACGTCGCCGGCGACGGCACCACCACCGCCACCGTGCTGGCCCAGGCCATCATTCGCGAAGGCCTGAAATCGGTCACCGCCGGCGCCAATCCCATGGACATCAAGCGCGGCATCGACCAGGCCGTGACGGTGGCCGTGGAGGAATTGAAGAAACTCTCCAAGCCCAGCACCGACAGCAAGTCCATCGCCCAGGTCGGCGCCATCTCCGCCAATTCCGACGAAGCCATCGGCCAGATCATCTCCGAGGCCTTCGACAAGGTGGGCAAGGACGGCGTGATCACCGTGGAGGACGGTTCCGGCCTGCAGAACGAACTGGAGATCGTCGAAGGGCTGCAGTTCGATCGGGGCTATCTGTCGCCTTATTTCATCAACAACCCCGACACCCAGACCGCGGAACTGGACAACCCGTACATCCTGCTGCACGACAAGAAGATCTCCAACATCCGCGACCTGCTGCCGCTGCTGGAAAAAGTGGCCAAGTCCGGCCGATCCCTGCTGATCGTGGCGGAGGACGTGGAAGGCGAGGCCCTCGCAACCCTGGTGGTCAATACCCTGCGCGGCATCGTCAAGGTCGCGGCCGTCAAGGCACCGGGCTTCGGTGACCGCCGCAAGGCACTGCTGGAAGACATCGCCATCCTCACCGGCGGCCGGGTCATTACCGACGAACTGGGCCTGAGCCTGGAAAAGGCGGAACTGGAAGATCTGGGACACGCCAAGAAAATCCAGATCGGCAAAGAAAACACCACCGTCGTCGACGGCTCCGGCGACGCCGACAAGATCCGCAGCCGCATCCAGCAGATCCGCACCCAGATCGAGGAAACCAGTTCCGACTACGACAAGGAAAAGCTGCAGGAACGGGTCGCCAAGCTGTCCGGCGGAGTCGCCGTCATCAAGGTCGGCGCTGCCACCGAGATCGAGGTCAAGGAGAAGAAGGCCCGGGTTGAAGACGCCCTACACGCCACCCGCGCGGCGGTGGAAGAAGGCATCGTACCGGGCGGCGGCGTCGCCCTCATCCGCGCCCAATCCGCCCTCAAAGGCCTACAGGGCAAAAACCACGATCAGACCGTCGGCATCGGCATCCTGCGCCGGGCCATCGAAGAGCCGTTGCGGCAGATCGTCGCCAATGCCGGCGAGGAGGCTTCGGTCATCGTCGCCAAGGTGCAGGAAGGCACCGGTTCTTTCGGTTACAACGCCGCCACCGGCGAGTTCGGCGACCTGCTGGAATTCGGCATCCTGGACCCCACCAAGGTGACCCGCTCGGCGCTGCTCAACGCCGCCTCGGTCGCCAGCCTGCTGCTCACCACCGAAGCACTGGTGGCAGAACTGCCCAAAGACGACAAGGCCGCCGCGGTACCGCCGGGCCATGGCGGCGGATTCGGCGACTACTAAGCTCCCCTCGAACTCTCACAGACTTCCTCGATCGGCTCACGGATGAGCCGCCTTTTTCCCATTTCCCTGCCTAATTTCGCCGCCCCCTCCCGCGCCCTGACCAAACGGGGCAGACTAATACTTGATGATCCAATAGACCGCCGCGTTCTTCGGACGGGTTTCGCCACCGCCGGCAACCGCCGTTTCGTGACTGAAGGGACTGCCCGGCGAATTGTCGATATCGGAACTGCCCGCACTGCCCCAAGCCTTGCCGCCACTTCCCGAATTTTGCGAGAAGGTGTAGTCGTCGAAGCGGTGGCTGTGGGCCTTCAGCTCATCCTGTTGCAATTCGCCCAACCCGCGCGCTGCGTCGCCCGGAAAACGAAAG
>VEPB01000219.1 GCA_012026715.1 Methylococcaceae bacterium
CCGCTCGACCCGCTACCGCCGCAGTTTCGCCCTGAGCAGCGAGTTGGACACCGACAGCATCGAGGCTTCCCTCAAGGACGGCGTGCTCAGCCTGCGCATTCATAAACGGCCCGAGTCGCGCCCGCGCAAAATCGAGGTCAGCGTCCACTGACCCCCGGCGCCCCGCCGGTTCTGCCGGCTTCCAGAGGTTTAGAACACGCGCATTGGTTGTTGAGATAGCTGGCTCGGTGAGGACCCCGGTGAACTTCGGCGCCTGCGCGCCGCTGCCGAAGCGTTGCAGTGACCTTGGGGCCTCGTCCTTTGCCAACGAGGCCGCCAAGGGCACAAAACTCGGTATGGGTACCGGCTCAGGACAAAGCCGGTACCCGAGGCTTCACCAGCAAAGGCGCAAGGTCCCGCAGTAGATCAGCCACTTATAGCCAGCTTTCACTTTGATGTCCTTGCGCCCACAAGGAACGAAAAGGTCGATGGAAAGATATCGGTAACAGAAGGTTATCTCAAGAGGCAGGACAAGAACACATTAGTGAGGCTGGCAAGCATCCAATGCCGTTTTGATCCACTCCTGACCAATGGTACCCGTCTCCCCACGCATCACGGATCGTTGCGCGTCGGTTTCTAGCCGAGCCTTGAGCCCAAATCCACCCAGTATATCCTTGGAGAACCGTCTGTTTCGCACTGGTAGTCCATGAGCACCAGATGAAACAAGATTCATACTCCAAAGCCTGTGTAACGTTGCCACGGTAAGGGTAAGCGGCTGTCCAGATATACGAGAGATTCCGTGTCACGGTGGCGTCGCCTGTACGGTAAAGATTACAGTAACAGAAGGTATCTGACTGTGGACTGTAATACAGCCGGAACCAGTCGCCCGAACCGACAGGATAGCTTGTGGTCTGTAAGTTCGATGATTGAACTTGGCCTTGTCCGTTGCCACTCCCTGCACGGTTGGCTGCCTTGTCCGGTTCAGGCAGGACATCTTGGAGGGGATGTTGTCCCAAGGATGGCGGCGCAGCGGACTTAGCCGCCTCGACCCGGCGATGCGCCGCGATGAGTGCTCGTGGGGGGGGGCCACCGCCTGACAGAGCCTCATATATTTCCAACGAGTTGAGCGATTCAATATCCTGTACACTAACGCCATTGATCATGTCAGCACGGGATCGTTGCCTCAAACCTACCGGCGTCTGAGCCATGATGACGATCTCCCCCGGCATCGGCTCTTGAAATTGGACAAGGCTACCGTCCTTCAGGCTAAGAGTAGTAAGCACGACGTTCGGTGATTCTTGACCGGGAGCATCCGGTTGCAACGATGTACCCGACTCTGTGGCTACCGGTGAGGCATACACGATACCTGTCGATGCCAGTATCACGATACCAAGCCACAAAGAATACAATACCCTTGCGAAAGCTCTAAGACTAAACATATATCTATCCCCGCTCTAGAAATAGTGGACTTGGTCATCCAGTGCCGACACATTCCCCTTCAATTTCAGGATTCGGCTCTGCATTTAATCCACGCGTTTGAACGATATTCCATTGACGGTTATAAGCGGGCTTTCGGCGTTTGCGTTAATCTTCCGGCTTGCTTACCGTCGCAATCACCATAACCCGACACCGGTAACGGATGGGTAACAGATACGAAAAATGCGGCGTGGCTTGGAGGCACTCGATTATTCGATTACGGGCGTAACCCGCCTGGTGCGCGCTGGAGTTAGGCGGCTCGATTCATGGGCCATTCCTCGACCTCATCCCCGAGGGCATGAGGCCGCAGCATGCGGAAATCCTCTCGACCCGCTGCCGAATCAATCAGCGATTCCCTAAACTCCGGGGAGTCGCGCCCGCAGTGCCCGCATTTCCGTCTCCAGATCCTCGATCCGTTCCAGCAACTGCAGCACCAGCGCCAGGCCGTGGGGCTCCAGCTCAAAATCCCGCCGCAGGCGGCAAGCTCTCTGCAAAACGAACAATCGGTCGGCGCTGAAGCGCCAGGGCGTGGCAGCAAGATCCACCGGTGTCACCAGACCTTCGTCCACCCAATGGCGTAGCTCAACGGCCGTCAAGCCGGCCAGTTCAGCCAGTTCATCCAGGGAAAACTGGTAATGCTCATGCAGCCAGAAGGCCTCGGAAAGTCCGCTCGGCATGGTTCACCTCCGCTGAAAGTGCTCCCTGGGGTTGAATCGGGAATGCTCCGCCCAGTCCTGCAAGAGCGCCTTCTCCCGATCGCTCACCGCAGCCGGAACGACGATCTGCGGGATGGCATAAAGACTGCCGGCGCCGGCGTGGGGCCGCGGCCGGCCGCGGTCGCCGATACGCAATTGCTGCCCGGCGCGCGTCCCGGGAGGCGCCTTGAGACGCACGGCGCCACCCAGGGGCGGCACTTCCACGGTGGTGCCGAGCACCGCCTCCCAGGGAGCCAGGGGCAGGTCGATGTATAAATCGTGGCCATTGACCCGAAAGAGGGGATGGGGCAGCAGACTGATGGTGATGTAGAGGTTGCCGTCCGCCCCCCCATGGCTGCCCTTGCCGCCTTGGCCAGGCAGGCGCAGCCGCTGGCCCTCGGTGGCTCCCTTGGGTATCCGCGCCTTCACGGTTTTGGGTCGATGGTGGACAAAGCCACGTTCATCCGGTTCCGACGCGTTCAGAGTCAAGGTCAGCTCGGTTCCGGCGTAGGCTTGCTCCAGGGAAATCTTGGCGTTGAACTCGTAGTCCTGACCGGGCCTGGGCACCTTGCTTCCGGCGCCGGACGCGCGCGCATTGCGCCCGGCAAAAGAGGCGAACAGATCCGCCAGATCCAGATCCTCGAAGGTGAACGGCGTATCGGCGAAGTGCTTCTCCCAATCCGGCGGCGGCCTGAAGTCCTGGCCGGGCTGATAACTGCCCAACTGGTCGTAGGCGGCACGCTTCTCCGGATCCTTCAGCGTCTCATAGGCTTCCGCGACGTCCTTGAAGCGCTCCTCGGCATCCGTTTCCTTCGAGACGTCCGGGTGAAACCTGCGCGCCAACCTGCGATAGGCCTTCTTGATCTCTTCGGCCGACGCCTTCCGATCGACGCCCATGATCTGGTAATAGTCTTTGTATTTCATCGGCCGCTCACGAAAACCCACGCCCGGCGAATCGCCCATCTAGCCTGGAAATAGGCCCTCCCTACCCAATTTTCAAGTAGGGGGAATCCAGCCATTGGGACGGTAGCGGCCGATGCAGGTGCGTCGGAGGGTCTCCGGGATCAGGTCGATGCGGTAGAGCCTGCGGTCCTCGTCGACCTGGGCCGCCGTCAGGTTGGCGCAGTCCACCGCCGTCGTAGTGCGACCTCCCCCTGCACCTGGCACACCGGCTCAGAGATTTTTCCCGATGCCATCTACCGACGGAAATCGTCAACAACGTGCCTCACCTTTTCATGAGGTTACAGCCACGATCGCCACAAAACCTCAGTACGCGCCTTTCTGCACAAACTGGCGATAAACCTGTTCGTTCAAAATTGTTCATCGGCAGCTATCTTGCTTCCGGCCTCGTCGACCTTTGGATATGATCGGCGCCCTGCGGACCCGATGTGCAAGTCCCTCTGGCAGGTGGGATAGCCCTGCCGGTGAAGGTTGCCCGTGGCCCGCATCAAACAACGATGGAGGTCCACGGAAATGACCGCGTGGCTGGAAAGTCCCACTCTTCCTGCACGGCTGGTGAGGCCAGAGCCCGACCGGATCTATCCCCGCGAGCGCCTGTTTCAGTTCCTGGACCAAGCGCGGGGCAGTCCCCTCGTCTGGATCGACGCGCCCGGCGGCAGTGGCAAGACCATGCTGGCGGCCAGCTATGCCGAGCATCGCGGATTGGATGCGCTCTGGTACCAGCTGGACGAACGGGAAAACGACACCGCTAGCCTGTTCCACCATCTCTCCCTTGCCGCGCAACAGCGTGAACCCGCCGCTCCACCGCTGGCACCGTTGACGCCCGAGTATCTGGGGGGCTTGCGGAGCTACTCCCGCAATTTTTTTGAAAAGCTGTTTCAGCGTCTGAAGCCGCCGGCCTTGTTGGTGCTGGACGACTACCACGAACTCGCTGAGGGCGCGGCGCTTCACCAACTGCTGCGCGACGCCGCCGAGTCGGTTCCGGTCGGGGTCAACGTCCTGGTGCTCAGCCGCAACGAACCGCCGGCTACCTATTCCCGGCTCCAGGCCCACGGCCGGTTGCACCGGCTCACGTGGGCCGAGCTGCGGCTGGATCTGCAGGAGTCCCTGGGGCTGGCGGAGCTGCGGTCCGATAACGTTGCCGACTGCCGTTGGGTGGAACATTGCCATCGCGAGGCGGATGGCTGGACCGTCGGCCTGATCCTGCTGCTGAACCGTCCGGCTGGAGTCACCGAGCCAGGCACGACGCAGCAACTGCTGTTCGGCTACATCGCCGGGGAAATCTTCGAGCGGCTACCGGAGGAAACCCGCCGCGTGCTGCTGCAATCGGCGGTTCTGCCCGACCTGAGCCCGCCCGTGGTCGACCGCCTGACGGGCTGCGCTCATGCCGGCCGGCTGCTGGCCGAATTGCACGGCGGTAATGCCCTGATCGAGCGCAGCGACGGCGGCGCCTATCGGCTGCACCCGCTGTTTCGCGAGTTTCTGTTAAGCCGGGGCGATGGAGATCTGGATGAGCCCGCGCGGCGCGAACTGCGCAGCCGTGCCGCCGAGGCCCTGGCGGAAGCGGGACGCTGGGACGATGCGGCCCTGCTGCTGGTGGCGGCTGAGGACTGGCAGGGCTTGGGCGAGGTGATCCCCAAGCTGGCGCCGCAGATGCTGGCGCGGGGACTCCATCAAACGCTGCTGCAGTGGCTGGAATCGATGCCTGCATCATTTCTGGACGCCGACGGCTGGCTGCTCCACTGGCTCGGTGCCGCCCGCACGCCCTACGACCAGGCCGCCGCCCGGCGGGTGCTGGAACGGGCCTACGCGGTATTCGAGGGGCAGGACGATGCCACCGGACTCTATCAGACCTGGTGCGCTATTATCGAAAGCTGTATGGCCGAGTTTTCCGATGTGGCCGACCTGGACCGCTGGCTGCCGCGTTTTGAGGATTTGCATGCCCGTCACCCGCGGTTTCCTTCGCAAGAGATCGAAATCCGGGTCTTCGCTAACCTCTTGGCCTACAGCTTCAATCGGCCCGATCACCCGCATCTGCCGGGCTGGGCCGCCCATGCCGCAGGTCTCCTGGATTCCTGCCGCGATCCCGTGCAATTGGTGATGCTGGGCGGCGCCCTCATGCACGCTCACCTGTGGCGGGGCAGATTGCCGGGAGTGGGCGCCTTCCTGCGGCGCATCGAGCCGAATCTGGCCCTGGCGGATCTGCAGCCGCTGGTTGCCGTGACTCTCTACGTTTGCGCGTCCTCATATTACCAGTGCACCGGCGAGGGCGAACGTTGCCTGGAAGTGGTCCAGCGCGGCCTGGAACTGGCGGATGCCAGCGGGGTTCATGCGCGCGACGCCGTGCTTGCCGGCGCGGGTATCTATGGAGCCCTGGCGGTGGGTGATCCGCTGCTTGCCAAAGCCATGGTCGATAAAGTCAGGGCCGCGACTCGCCCCAACAGCTGTCTCGAACAGGGCCATTATCACTTCATGCTGGGTCTCGATGCGCTGGGGTCGGGCGATTATGAAGACGGTATCGGCCATCTGCGGACAGCTATGGAATTCACCGAACGCAGCGGTGTGCTCTTTCCCCATACGCTCACTTTGGAATTTCTGGCCCATGCTCTGTTTCGCATAGGCGAGGACGAGGAGGCACGGGAAGTTCGGAAGCGCGCATACTGGTTGGCCGACCGGGTCGGCAACGCGATGCTCCACCATTTGATCCTGTTGGATGAGGCCGACATCCAGCTCCATCGGGGGCGGCCCGATCGGGCACTGGAACCGCTGCGTCAGGCGCTGACCATCAGCCGGGAAAACGGTGGACTGGTGCTGTGCTATCTGGGGCGGGAGGACCTGGCCCGGCTCTACGCCGCCGCGCTGGAGGCCGATATCGACGTGCCCTATGTCCAGAGCCTGATCCGCCGCATGAAGCTGAAGCCGCCGGCCGGGGAGCCGGCGGCGGAGCGTTGGCCGTGGCCGTTGCGTATCTACACCCTGGGTCGGTTCTCCGTGGTGGCCGACGATCGGCCCCTGGAATTCGCCGGCAAGGTAAAGCGTAAACCCTTGGACCTGTTGCGGGCATTGATCGCCCTGGGAGGCCGGCAGGTGCCGGAGCAACGGCTTGCCGATGCGCTGTGGCCCGATGCCGACGGCGCTGCCGGCTATCGCGCCCTGGTCACCACCGTCCAAAGGCTGCGCCAGTTGCTGGGCCATCCGGAAGCCGTCGAATTCAAAGGCGGCCAGCTGAGCCTCGATCCGGCAGTGGCTTGGGTCGACGTTTGGGCCTTCGAGCGTCAGCTGGGGCAGGCCGAGGGCACCGTCAACGGCCAAGCGACGGAGCTGTGCGAGTGCACCCTGCGGTTCTACCGCGGCCCTTTCCTGGACGACATCGATGAGCCGTGGGCCATCACCCGGCGCCAACGACTGTCTGCCAAGTTCCGCCACCACATCCTCTGCCACGGCCAAGGCCTGGAGCGCGGCGGCGGGGCCGATTCCGCCATCACCCTCTACCTCCGCGCCCTGGAGGCAGACGACCGCGACGACGCCATCCACCAGGCCCTGATCCGCTGCTACCGCAGCCAGGGCCGGGAGGTGGAAGCGGCCGCCGCGGAACGGCGATATCGCGCGCTTCACTAATAGGCTGGGGTGAGGACCTGGTTGCAACACGCGTGCGGCTAACTCACTTAATGGACATTTACGGTATATGTGATGGAAAACCTCATCTCCGTAAACGGGTCTATGCCCAATGCGTCATGCAGCACTTGTGACCATGGTTCGATGGCGGCGCCGGTCGCCAGCCCGCGGATTTCGACGGTGTGGGCTCCCTTGCGCATGGGGGAAAGAAAGGCCGCCACTGTCAGGTATTGCTGGCCGCCGACCGTCGCCGGCGGCAGGAAATCGGTCAAGGGTTCCTTGAGTTTCACGGCGGCGACGTAATCGGTGCCGAGCGAGTATTCCCGGCCGTCCACGATGATCGTCGATTCGACCAGGCCGAATTCGTCCTGCGAATTCAAATAGCCGAGCACCGCGGAACGGTCTGACACATCCGGATAATTCCCGACAGTGGGATAGGAGTCGTCGCTCTGCCAGACCGGGACATAGAAAAATTCTCGCTCGCCGACATCGAAAGCATTGGTTGCCGTCGTGTACAGCATTTGAAACGGCAGTTCCGGCGGGGTGCCGGAATGATCGGTGACGTTGAATGCGGCCACCTTGCCGGCGGCCTTTGCGAGGGAGTATCCGTGAATCTTGGCCTGGGCCGGCAGCACAGCCCCGCCAACTCCCCATTCGGCGGAATGACCTACCGAATGCTCATCGGGGTGGCCGGCCCATGAATACCCGACGGTCATCGGGAAGAGGGCAGCCATTGCCAATAATGTGTTGATCCAGTTCTTGAAAAGACGGGTCAGCATGTTCGTCTCCTGATGGTCGTTATTGGAAGGTCTTGATCGAGAGTGTCCCGGCACATGTCCAGCCACAGGGTGCGCCGTGGGTTGCGGCCGAGGGGACTGGTGTTGCGGGGCGGGTTCAAGATGGATTGCGTCCGGTAACAGATCGGTAACGGATGGACCGATCTGCACGCTCGCTTTTCTGGAAAGCTTCCGACACGACTGAAATCGGACCGGAGTCCACGTTCCCATGAAATGGCTGAAACCCGCCCAGCTTCTGCCGATCTCCGTTCTGGCGATTTGCTCTTCCGCCGCCGCCGAAAGCGGAACTGGCGCGGTCGCCCTGTCCACCCTCTGGGTCGAGGGCGTACCTGATCGTGCTCGATGATGTGGAGGCGATGATCGGCGATGGCGACCTCGATCACATCGGGCGCAAGGTAGCGAAGAGAGGCTTTTTCTGAAGGTTATGCCAGAGGCGCACCGTGGAACGAGAAACTCGGTGTCCACTCATTGCGGAAGAACTGCAAACGATAGTTGCCAATGTACATAGGTGTTTACCCTATATTCCCGCCCCGTTCGCCGGAACAGATGCGGCCGCTTTCCGCGACATCGATGACGTAGACCTTGCCGGCGCCGTGCTGGTGAGTGTTGGCGACGGTCATCACGGTGTCGAAAATGGCTTCGGCCAGATCGTCGGGGGCGAAGATTTCGATGCGCTTCTTGGGCAGGAAGGGGGTGTAATCCTGGCTGGCGATGACTTTTTCCCGGCCGAAGCCTTCGCAGTCGGACACACTCATGCCCGGAAAGCCCGGAATCTCCAGCAGCGCCTGGGTCAATTTGGGCAGCATGAAAGGCTGGATGTAAGCGCGGATTTCTTTCATGGCGGCTCCTAACTCTCGTAACGGCCGGCGAATTGGCGGTACAGCGCTGGCAGCATGGTCAGGGTCAGCAAAGTGGCGCTGATCAGGCCGCCGATGATGACCACCGCGAACGGCTTGGCGGTTTCCGAGCCGACCCCGGTGGAGATGGCAGCCGGCATCAGGCCCAGCATGGCCATCAGCGCGGTCATCACCACCGGACGCAGCCGGCTCACGGATCCCTGAAAGATCGCATCCGCCAGACTCGACCCTTCGCGCCGCAACTGGTTGATCTGCGACAGCAGGATGACGCCATTTTGCACCGCGATGCCGAACAGGGCGATGAATCCGACTGCCGCCGACACGCTCAGGTGGATGCCGGTGAGCAGCAAGGCGACCAGTCCGCCGATCAGGGCGAACGGCACGTTGAGCACGATCAGGGCGGCGTGCTTGAGGGAGTGGAAGGCCCAGAACAAAAGCACGAAGATCAGCGCCAGACTCACCGGAACGATGACGTACAGCCGTTTCATGGCGCGCTGCTGATTCTCGAACTGGCCGCTCCAGACGATGCGATAGCCTGGCGGCAATTTCACCAGTTCCGCGACTTGCTGCTGGGCTTCCGCCACGAAGCTGCCTTGGTCGCGGCCGATCAGATTGCACTTGATGGCGATGCGGCGCATGTTGTCTTCCCGGCTGATGCGGGAGGCGCCCTGGTCCACCTTGATGTCCGCCAGTTCTGCCAGGGGAATGCGGCTGCCGGAGGGGGTCGGCACGGTCAGGTCCTGGATCGCCCCCACCGAGTCGCGCGCGCTTTCCGCCAAGCGCACGCTCACGTCGTAGCGCCGTTCCCCCTCTAACATCTGGGTAGCCGCCTTGCCGCCCAGCGCCATTTCGATCACCTGTTCCACGTCGGATACGTTGATCCCGTA
>VEPB01000298.1 GCA_012026715.1 Methylococcaceae bacterium
AGGGCGACGACCCAGCGGCACAGTTGCTGGACGGTGAGTTCCGCGTGGGCGAAGGCCAGATGGCCGGCGGCCCAGGTCACCACGCTATATTTGGCAGCCTTCAGGCGCTCGACCACGGCGGCCAGATCGCTGACCGCGATGCCGCCAATGGATTCGGCCTGCAGGCTCGCGCCGTTGGTCAATGCTGCTAAGGCGGCCGCCACTTCCGGCAGGTGCTGGTCGGCACAGGGCAGGATTTGCGGCCTGCGGCCGTCCGGCGCGGTCGATGCGGTTCCTGAAGGTGCCTTGCCGATGTAGATGATCTCCCGCTTGGAAGTGTCCTGGCCGAACAGGGTCTCCGCATTCCACACGAAGCGCTCGTAGAAACGGGGGAAGTCGGCCTCGATGTCGCTGCCGAATACCACCAGAACGTCCACCCGGTTCTTGAGTTCGGCCAGGGTGCAGGCCATCCAGCCGGAATCGGCCAGCACCAGGAGATTGCGCAAGCCGCCTTCGGCGCGGGCCTGATCCACCACGGCGCCACAGCGGTCGGCCAGGGCCAGGGCGGCGCGGGTGTCGTTGACGTCGGTGCCGAAGCCGCTGAAGACCGGCAGGTGGGAGGTCTTTAAGAGCTGCGCGGCGGCCGCTACCGCTGTGGCCGGATCGGTGGGATTGCCGCTCAGGCGCGGGCTGGCGTCGCCCACATGCTGCTGGAATCCGGCGGTGGTGACCGCATCGCCGTTGTTCAGGACCGTCAGCTGCTGGCCTTCGACCCGGATCGTCAGGTCGTCGGAGGCGATCCCGCAAAACGGGCTGGGCACGTTTTCCCAAACCCGGCTGGTGCTGTCGGTCATGGCGTGTTCTCGGAAGTGGTCGTTGCGCTGGTTTCGCGGGAAAGGCGCGACTAAGGCCGCGGGGCGCCGCGAGGGACGTCGCAGCATAGGGAAATCGGGGGGGATTTTCAACTTTTCACGGTCGGCGCAATGGCGCAGACTGCGGTGTCAGGGTAGTCATTCCATGACGGGGCCAATATGAGTTTGACGCTGGGATTGGCGGAAGGCCATCATGAACCGCATACGGCGACTCCCGTCGTCGCGTTGTGATGAATTGAAGGAGTTTGCGATGGGACTTGATCGGGCAAAAGTCGAAGACGTTTTCCGGAAGCTTGGAGAGAAATTGGTTCGCCCCACGACGCTTTGTGTGTTCGGCAGCACACCGGCAATTTTATTGGGGCAGCCGACGAGGCAGACGCAGGATGTCGACGTCTGGTTTACCCAATCAGTCTACGATTCCGGAGACTTGTCGCGAGCCTGTGTGTCGGCAGGGGTGCTTTACGACCCTATGGGCGAACTCGACCCCGCCGCCGTCTACCTTCAGATCGTCCGGCCGGGCGTCGTCGCTTTGCCCAATACCTTCGAAACGGAAACCATAGGCCGATGGGGCAATCTGACGGTGGTCATGCCGACGCCGTCGCTGTTATCCGCGGCAAAACTGGTGCGAGGCAGCGAGAACGATGTCAACGACATCGTTTGGTGGGTGCAGCATCGCAAGATCGAGATGCAGCAAATCGAGGGGGCAATCCGCGCCATGCCTAACCCGCGTCACAGGGAAACGGCGAGCGAGAACCTTATCTTTGTAAAACTCGTTTTCTCCCAGGGTGGCGGATGAGCCGGCATCGCCGAACACTCTATGCCGATGCGCTACAGGCCTTGCTGAACGGGGATATGGCCAAGGCGGCGATTCGTCGCGACTTTGAACTGCTGCGGGAAATCGCGCGGTTGGCTCAGAGCGATGCACCGCTGGATTTGGCGGTGACCGACCCGGCCTTGTTTGCCAGTTGGCGTGCCGCGGTGACCCGTTACCATGTGGCCGGTTGGACGCACATGACACCGAACCGGGTGGACCAGATTGCTACGGAAGTCGGAAATCCAGAGGATGGTTTGGCTCTTGCCCCTGTGGAGCCGGATTTAACGAGGGGAAGTTGAGCGTTGCGCCATGGCATTCATGGCTTTTGCGATATCCCCTGCGATTAGGGAATTCAGCACTTCCTGGGCCAGGGCACTTTCGATGGCCGCCGTGATGGCTTCCTGTTCAGCCTTGCCCGGCGGTCCCAGCACGTAGTCGGTGACCTTGGAACGGTCGCCGGGATGGCCGATGCCGATCCTCAGGCGAAAGAAGTTGTTGCTGCCCAGTTGCGCCACGATGTCGCGCAGGCCGTTGTGGCCGCCGTGGCCGCCGCCCTGCTTGGCCTTGATGGTGCCCGGCGGGAAGTCCAACTCGTCGTGCACCACCAGAATTTCCTCCGGCGCAATCTTCCAATAGCGCGCCATCATCGCCACGGCGTGGCCGCTACGGTTCATGTAGCCCTGCGGTTCCAACAGCAGCAGCGGCTGGCCCTGGTGCTCCAGCTTGCCGGCCAGCCCCTGGAAGCGGCTTTCCAGGCGCAGCGCCGTGCGTTCCCGTTCCGCCAGGGCGTCCAAAAACCAAAACCCGGCATTGTGCCGGGTTTTGCTGTATTGGGGGCCGGGATTGCCCAGCCCCACCAGGAGCCTGATCCGTCCCACGGGGAGGCCGGCTTATTCCTGGGTTTCGCTGCCGCCGCGGGGGGTGTGGATGGCGGCCACCGGCAGGTCGTGGGAAGGTCCCTGCTGCAAGGCGATGATTTCCACGCCGGCCGGTAGCTTCAGGTCGGACAAATGGACCGAGCCGCCCAGGTCGATCTGGCCCAGGTCCACTTCGATGAACTCCGGCAGATTCTGGGGCAGACAGGAGACTTCCACTTCCACCAGGTTGTGGGTGACCACGCCGCCCTTCTTGACGCCGACCGAGGTGTCCTGGTTGATGAAGTGAAGCGGCACGTGGACCTTGAGCTTGTCGGTGGCGCTGACCCGCTGGAAGTCCATGTGCATGATGATGGGCTTGGCGGGGTGGCGCTGCAGGGCCTTGAGGATGGCCTGGTCTTCCTTGCCGTCGTAGCGGATGGTGAGGATGTGGGAATACACCGCCTCGTTTTCCAGCGCCTTGACCACCTTGTGGTGGGTCAGATTGAGCTTGACCGGATCGGCGCCGCCACCGTAGATGATCGCGGGCACTTTGTTCTCGCGGCGGGTGCGGCGGGAATCGCGCTTGCCGCCACCGGTTCTGAGTTCGGCTTCAAATTCGAAACTGCTTGCCATCTTTTTCTCCAAAATACTCTGAGCAGGTTAGGGATTAATCAACATAGAGGGAACTGACCGATTCTCCCACCGCGATGCGGCGGATGGTTTCGGCCAGCATTTCGGCTACCGACAGCACCCTGATCTTGCGGCACTGCTGAGCCTCGGAACGCAGGGGTATGGTGTCGGTCACCACCAGTTCGTCCAGCACCGAGTTGTGGAGATTTTCCACGGCGGAGCCGGACAGGACCGGATGGGTACAGTAGGCCACCACCCGGGTGGCGCCGTGATCTTTCAACGCGGCGGCGGCCTTGCACAGGGTGCCGGCGGTGTCCACCAAATCGTCCACCATGACGCAGGTGCGGTTCTCGACGTCGCCGATGATGTTCATCACCTTGGCCTCGTTGGCGCGGGGCCGGCGCTTGTCGATGATGGCCAGATCGGCGTCGTCGAGCCGCTTGGCCAGGGCGCGGGCGCGCACCACGCCGCCCACATCGGGGGAGACCACGATCAGGTTGGGATACTGTTGGCGCCAGACATCGCCCAGCAGGATGGGCGAGGCATAGACGTTGTCCACCGGCACGTCGAAGAAGCCCTGGATCTGGTCGGCGTGCAGGTCCACCGTCAACACCCGGTCGGCGCCGGCCGCGGTGACCATCTTGGCCACCAGCTTGGCGGAGATGGGCACGCGTGAGGAGCGGGTGCGGCGGTCCTGGCGGGAATAGCCGTAATAGGGGATCACCGCGGTGATGGTGCCGGCCGAGGAACGGCGGAAGGCGTCGATCATGATCAGCAGCTCCATCAGGTGTTCGTTGATGGGCGTGCAGGTGGGCTGGACCACGAAGACTTGGCGGCCGCGGACGTTCTCTTCGATCTCGACCGCGATTTCGCCGTCGCTGAAACGCCCGACGCTGGCCATGCCAAGGCGCAGGTTGAGCTTGCGTACGATACCTTCAGCCAGGGGACGGTTCGCGTTGCCCGAGAACACCATGAAGGCGGCGTCGGTCATTCGTGAGCTCCTGATACCATGAAGTGTTGTACGACGGAATGGCTGGGGCGCCAGGATTCGAACCTGGGTATGCGGGGATCAAAACCCCGTGCCTTACCGCTTGGCGACGCCCCAATGAATGGTGACTGCGGATGAGCGCTCCGCCCGGAGTGCTCACTCGGGGCCGGATGCCCCACGCTCCAACCGCGTGGGCGGCTGCGAGCTTTACCAAGCCCATCAGGCTTGGCTGCGGTCGGCCGCTGCTTCAGCGGCTTTCCCGAATTCGTTCGATCAATCCTGGCTTAGGGTCCGTTGCAGGGGCGACAGGTTCGCGCCTTTGGCGGCAAACGCGGTCCAGTTTTCTGCCGCGAGCCTCTTCACCACGTCCCGGGCCGTGCTTTCGCACTCAAACTCGGCGAACACGCAGGCACCGGTTCCGGTCAGCTTGGCTGCATCCGAAAGACTGGCTAGCCTGTCCAAAGCGGCAGCTACCGGTGGGTAAGCCTTTCGAACGACCGGCAGGCAGTCGTTGCGGCGGTCCCCCCGCGAAAAGTCGGCTATTGTGATGGGCGCGCTGTCCCGTGTCAAATCCGGCGCCCCGAACACGGCCGCGGTGGCCACGTGGCAGTCCGGCACCACCACCACGTACCAGGGTTCGGCCAGATCCGACAGTGGACGCAGGTGTTCGCCGACGCCTTCCGCCCACGCCGCGCGGCCGCGCACGAATACCGGCACGTCGGCGCCCAGGCTCAAACCCAGTTTGGCCAGGCTATCCTCCGGCAGCCCCAGATTCCACAGTCGATTGAGTCCCACCAGCACCGTGGCCGCGTCGGAGCTGCCGCCGCCCAGGCCCCCGCCCATCGGCAGATTTTTCTCCACCGCGAGATTCACCCCCAGATCGGGCCTGCCCACGTGACGTTTGAGCAACTGCGCGGCGCGCACGGTGAGGTCGGATTCTTCGGGCACGCCGGGCAGCGGCCGGGCCAGGCGAATTTGTCCGTCGTCGCGGCGGCCGAGGTCGATCCAGTCGCAGCGGTCGATGAACTGGAACACCGTCTGCAGCAGGTGGTAGCCGTCGGCGCGGCGTCCGACGATGCGCAGCATCAAGTTAAGCTTGGCGGGGGCGGGCAGGCGGAGGGTATCGGTCATTGCTTGGCGGTCGACCAGTTGTCGACGACGACTTTGAGTTTGACGCCCTTGCCGCGAATGGCGGATTTGCCGGGGACCATGGCGCCGGCGAAGGGGGTGTAACGGTCGAAGTCCATGATCCAGCCGTGCTGGACCAGTTGCCGGGCAGTTCCGCTGTCGTTACGGGTGAATTCGCCCTGGGGCGAGGGTATGCCCAGCATCCAGTAGCGCAAGCTGGTCACCGGCACGGTGAAGCCGAGCCGCTTGGTAAGAGCCGCATCGACGTCGGTGGTGGTCTCGGTAACGCCGTTGCCCTCGTTGATCAGGATCAGGTCATCCTGCAGGATGATGGAGACCACGCCCTGGTTGAAGGGGCCAGACAGCCGCAACCGGTCCTGGTCGCGGTCGTGCTCCCAGAACAAATTGGCGTTCCAGGCCTGGCCGTTGGCCTGGATGCCCATGCGGCCTTCCGCTTTCCAGTAGGGCAGGGCGTACAGCCGGGCCTGCTCGCCGCCGGCTTCGGCGGATGGGAGTTGCTTCGGTGTAGTGGTACAGCCTGCCAGCACCGTCGCAACCGACAGGATGACGCCCAGCCGGCGCAGGGTCTTGAATCCGCCAGAAAGGTTCATCAGTCGCCGAAGGCTTCCGGGTAGCGGGCGCGGACGCGTTTGGCGTCTTCACCGTCGGGGTTCTTGCGGAACGACTCGCGCCAGATCTTGCGGGCATCCTTGCGCTTGCCGGCTTCCCACAGCACCTCGCCCAGATGGCTGCCGATCTCAGGATCCTTGACCACGTCGTAGGCTTTGCGCAGATGGCGCTCGGCCGCAGGAAAGTCGCCCAGCCGATATTGCAGCCAGCCGTAGCTGTCCTGGATGGCGGGATCGTCGGGTTTTAGCTCGAGGGCACGGTCCAGATACTTTTTGGACTCCGTCAGCCGGTCCGGATAGCGGTCCGCCAGGGTATAGCCCAGTGCATTGAGGGCGTTGGGGTCGTCCGGGTTCTTTTCCAGGACGGCCCGAAGATCCGCTTCGAGAGATTCGATCCGGTCCAGTTGCTCAGCCACCAGGGCGCGGGTGTAGAGCAGTTCCACCGTGCCCGGCATCTGCTCCAGAGCTTCGCTCAGCAAGTCGAAGGCGGCGCTGTAATCCTTGTTCTTGGTGAGCAGTTCCGCTTCCAATAGGTAAAGCCGCAGTGCCTCGTTGGGGAACTTCACTCGGACCGCGCTGAGCCGTGCCCGGCCTTTCTGCAGTTGTCCCAGGTTGATCAGCGCGGTGATCGAATTGACCTGGGCATCGAAGGCCAGCGGCCCGTCGGTGACCTTGTCGAACCACTCCAGCGCTTCTTCCAGGTGGCCCCGCTGCGCATCCACCAATCCCAGGTAGAAATACGACTGCATTTGCCAGCGACTGGAATCGGTGAGCTTGAGGAAGGTCTGCCGCGCCCGCTCCTGCTGGCCCAGTTCCATCAGGGTCATCCCTAAGGTGAAGCGGGCATCGTCGTTGGCGGGATCCTTGCCGAGGATATACTGTATCTCCTTGTCGGCGGCCTTGAGTTCGCCCGCCTTGGCGAGGAACTGGGCGTAGATCAGCCGCAGCCTGAGATTTTTGGGATCGGCGTGGACCGAACGACGGATCAGGTCGCGTGCCTTTTTGGAGTCGCCCAGGCGGGTCATGACCTGGGCCTGCAATAACCGGGCGCGATTCCAGTCGGGGTGGAGCGCCAGCGCCGATTCGGTTTCGCGCAAGGCCAGCTGGAACTCGTCCTTGCTGCTGGCCAGCAGGGCCAGGGCAAAATGCAGCTCGGCCATGTTGGGGAAGTCAGTGATAAGCTGGCGCAGCACGCCGAAGCCTTCCTGGGCATCGGGCCGGCCTTCCAGCACCTTGACGATCTCCACCAGGGTGTTTTCCAGGTCGACGTCGGGTTTGCCCAGCAGCTGGCGGAGCTGGGCCGTCGCGGCATCGACGTTGCCCGCCTGCAGTTCGAGCAACGCGTTGATGCGCAGGGCGTCGGTGCTGTCCGGTTCGACGTCGCGCCAGAATTTGGCGGCTTCCGCCGCCTTGTCGTTGTTCTTGACGAACAGCGCGATCTGGGTGGCGCGCGATGCGACCTTGGGATCTCGGGAAATTTCCGCCGCTTTGAGATAATTGTCCAGGGCGACTTCGTACTGGCCCCGCTGTCCGGCCATTTCCGCCGCCAGCAGCAGGTAGATGACGTTATTGTCCTGGGGCGCGCCCGCTATTGCCGAAGGCCGGATCGTGTCTTCCACCAGTTGGCCCTCGGCAGGCCCGGAACCGCGGAGATGGCTGCAGCCGGAAGCAAACAGGGCGCTCAGAAAAAGCAGGAAAACGAAATTCTTCGGCACGGGTGATTCTCTGGCGTCTTGTCGGTGCGGTCCTATCCTGACCATGAGGTGGTATGGGCAGCCGTGGTTCTCCACCAGCATTCATCCCTACAATGGGACAATGGAAAGCGTATAACGATCGGTAGGGTGGAAGGCCAATTCTACGCTACCGGCTTGCCGCGGCAATAGCGGCCGGAGTTGCCGAACTGGCCGGAGCGGGGCTTTGTTCTTAAAATTGCCGACTGCGTGAAGCTCGTAATAAGTATTCGATGACCATCCTGACCCTGGGATTAAACCATAACAGCGCGCCGGTTTCGATCCGGGAGCGCCTCGCGTTTCCGGCCGAGCGGCTGCATCAGTCCCTGCGCGGACTCATGCAATTGCCGGCGGTGCGGGAAGCGGCGATCCTGTCCACCTGCAACCGCACCGAGCTGTATTGCGGGCTGGCGCAGGACGATCCCGCCAGCCTGATCGACTGGATCGCCCATGAGCAGCGCTTGCAGAAGGACGATTTCAGGCCGTATCTCTACGCCCACACCGACGCGGAAACCATCCGCCACATGTTCCGGGTGGCCTGCGGCCTGGATTCCATGATTTTGGGCGAGCCCCAGATCCTGGGACAGATGAAGACGGCCTATCAGGCTGCCAGCGAGGCCGGCACCCTGGGGAAGACCTTGGGCCGGCTGTTCCAGCACACCTTCACCGCCGCCAAAAAGGTGCGCACCGATACCGCCATCGGTTCGAGTCCGGTGTCGGTCGCTTTCGCCGCCGTGCGTCTGGCCCAGCGCATCTTCGACCGGCTCCAGGATCAGACCGCGGTACTGATCGGGGCCGGCGAGACCATCGAGCTGACCGCCCGCCACCTGCACGAGCAGGGTATCGGCGAGATCATCATCGCCAACCGCACCTTTGACCGCGCCCACACCCTGGCGGCTCAGTTCAACGGGTTTGCCATCGCACTCAACGAGTTGCCCCAGCATCTGGCCAAGGCCGACATCGTGGTGGCGTCCACCGGCAGTCCCCTGCCCATCCTCGGCAAGGGCTGCGTGGAAAGTGCCCTCAAGGCGCGCAAGCGCAAGCCCATGTTCATGGTGGACCTGGCGGTGCCGCGCGACATCGAGCCGGAAGTGGCGCAGCTGCGCGACGTCTACCTCTACACCGTCGACGATCTGCGCAGCACGGTGGAAGAGGGCCTCAAGTCACGCCAGGAAGCCGCCCGCCAGGCGGAAGAAATCATTGACACCGAGGTGGATCATTTTCTGGCCTGGCTGCGCTCGCTGGGCGTGACCGAAACCATCCGCGATTTCCGCAGCCACGCCGAGACCATTCGCGACGAGGCCCTGACCGGGGCGTTGCGAGCGCTGAAGAACGGCAAGCCGGCGGAAGAGGTGCTGGATCTGCTGGCCAACGCGCTCACCAACAAACTGATCCATTTGCCCAGCGCGCAGCTGCGCCAGGCCGGCATCGACGAGCGCCACGACCTGATCGCCGCCGCCCGCGAACTCTTTCAACTCAAGTCCAGTTCCGATACGTGAAACCCTCCATCCGCAGCAAGCTCGACAGCCTCGCCCAGCGTTTCGAAGAAATCACCGCCCTGCTGGCCGAGCCGGAAGTCCAGAATGACCAGAACCGGTTCCGTGCCCTCAGCCGCGAATATGCCCAATTGGAACCGGTGATCGACTGTTATCGCCGTTACCTGGCCAGCCAGGGGGCTATCGAATACGCCGAGTCCCTGGCCCAGGATAGCGATCCGGAAGTCCGCGCCATGGCCCGCGAGGAAATGCTCGCAGCCAAGGAACAGGCCGAAGCCCTGTCCAACGAATTGCAGATTCTGCTGTTGCCCAAAGACCCCAACGACGCCCGCAACATCTATCTGGAAGTCCGTGCCGGCACCGGCGGCGCCGAGGCGGCGCTGTTCGCCGGCGACCTGTGCCGGATGTACAGTCGTTATGCGGAAAACAAGGGCTGGAAGGGGGAGATCGTCAGCGAGAGCGAAGGCGAGCTGGGCGGCTACAAGGAAGTGGTGCTGCGCATCAGCGGCCAGGACGTGTATTCGCGGCTGAAGTTCGAGGCGGGGACCCATCGGGTGCAGCGGGTCCCGGAAACCGAGGCTCAGGGCCGCATCCACACCTCGGCCTGCACCGTCGCGGTGTTGCCGGAGGTGGAAGAGGTGGACGTGGACATCAATCCCGCCGATCTGCGGATCGACACCTATCGCGCTTCCGGGGCCGGTGGCCAGCACGTCAATCGAACCGACTCGGCGATCCGCATCGTCCACATCCCCAGCGGTATCGTGGTGGAGTGCCAGGACGAACGATCCCAGCACAAGAACCGGTCGCGGGCGATGTCGTTGCTGAAATCCCGCATCCTCGATGCCGAGCAGCAGAAACAGGACGCCGAAGTGGCGGCTTCGCGCAAGCTCCAGGTGGGCTCCGGCGACCGCTCCGAGCGCATCCGCACCTACAATTTCCCCCAAGGGCGGCTCACCGACCACCGCATCAACCTGACCCTCTACAAGCTGGACAGCATCGTGGAAGGGGACCTGGATCCGGTGATCGAGCCTTTGATCCACGAACACCAGGCTGACTTGCTGGCGCAACTGGGTGAGGAGTGAGGCCGTTGGCCCGTGGGAGCGGGGAGCAGCCTCCGACAAGCCGACGATGGCGTCCATAACCGAATTGCTGGCGCAGGCGGCTGCGGCGCTGGAGCCGGTATCCGGAACTCCCAGGCTGGACGCCGAAGTCCTGCTGTCCCTGGTTACCGGCAAGGACCGCAGCCACTTCCGGGCCTGGCCGGAGCGGGAACTCGATTGGGTCGAGGTCGAAAAATACCGGGGGCTGTGTGAGCGCCGCCGGCAGGGCGTGCCGGTGGCCTATCTCACCGGCACGCGGGAATTCTGGTCACGGGAGTTCCGGGTGACCGAAGCGGTGCTGATTCCCCGTCCGGAAACCGAACTGCTGGTGGAACTGGTTTTGCCGCTGTGTCGTCAGCCGCGGCCGCGCATCCTCGACCTGGGGACCGGCAGCGGCATTCTGGCCATCACCCTCGCGCTGGAAGTTCCGTTGGCCGAAATCACCGCGCTGGATCTCAGCGACGCCGCCTTGGATGTCGCGCGAGCCAATGCCCGCGCGCTGGGGGCGGAACGTGTGCGCTTCCTCCGGAGCGACTGGTTCGCCGCGCTGCCGTTAACGCAGCGGTTCGACCTCATCGTCGCCAATCCACCCTATATAGCCGCCGGCGATCCCCACCTGGAGCAGGGCGATGTGCGGTTCGAACCGGCCCTCGCGCTGTCGTCCGGTCCCGACGGGCTCGACGCCCTGCGCCGCATTACCGCTGAATCGTGGTCGTTCCTGACCGAAGGGGGTTGGCTGGCGGTGGAGCATGGCTATGATCAGGAGGGCGGAGTCGCCAAGCTGTTTGTCGATCGGGGTTTTACCCGGGTCGCCAGCCATCTCGACCTGCAAGGCAACGCCCGCGTGACCGTGGGACAGCGCGGCGTTCGCTGAGGCGTCTGGCATGGCGCGTGTCGATTGGGACATAATGCCCCAACTTTTTGGTAAACATCCGCCGCCGTTTATTCCGTTTCGCAGCGCAACGGTTTTATTCTCACCCAGTCCAACCGTATGCCGCGGCGGCATTCGCCGGCCCGGCTGGAGATCCCCATGCTGAACCGCTTGTCCCGTTTCATTCCGGTCATTTTCGTACTGGTTGTCTTGGCGGCCTGTTCCACTCCGCCCAAGCCGGCACCCGCCCCGGCGCAGTCCGGCGACCAGATGCTGCGGGAGAGCGAAGGTATCGCCCGGATGGGCCAGCGCTGGCTGGATGGCAAGAAAAAGGTCGAGGAAGGCGAGGAGATGATCCGCAAGGGCCAGGCCACCATCGATTCCGGCCAGCGTCTGGTTGGCGAGGGCCGCCGGATCATGCAGGAGAGCGAAGCCGGTTACCAGGGTTTGCGCAAGTAGCCGGATACCGCTGATTCGACCGGAAGGACGTCCATGAACTTTTCGCTGCCCCCCGAAGTTTGGGATTCGATCTTCGAGAACGCGGTCTATGGCGGCGGTCTGGGAATCATCCTGCTGATCTATTTCTGGCACCGCTGGCGCAGCGACCGCCGCAGTCTGGAGGAGCTGAAAACCAACAAGGAGGCCGGTTTGATGGAGCCGGCTTCGCTCCATCCCATCTTCAATGACAACCGCTGCATCGGCTGCGCCGCCTGCATCACCGCCTGTCCCGAGGGCACCATCATCGGCCTGGTGGACATGAAGGCCCGGCTGATCAATCCCTCTCACTGCATCGGCCACGGTGCCTGCAAGACGGCCTGCCCGCTGGATGCCATCACCCTGGTGTTCGGCAGCGAGACCCGCGGGGTGGACATCCCCATGGTTCAGCCCAATTTCGAGACCAACGTGCCAGGCATCTTCATCGCCGGCGAGTTGGGTGGCATGGGGCTGATCCGTAATGCCATCACCCAGGGCCGGCAGGCGCTGGACAGCGTCCGCAAGCTGGACGGCATGGGCAAGGGCGGCGAGGGCCTGGACGTGCTGATCGTCGGGGCCGGTCCCGCCGGCTTTGCCGCTTCCCTGGGCGCCATGCAGCACGGTCTTAGCTATGCCACCCTGGAGCAGGACTCCCTGGGCGGCACGGTGTTCCAGTTCCCCCGCGGCAAGATCGTCATGACCGCGCCGGTGGACCTGCCCATGGTGGGCAAGGTCAACTTCAAGGAAACCACCAAGGAGAAACTGCTGGAGTTCTGGCAGGATGTGGAAAAGAAGACCCAGGTTCAGATCAACTACAACGAGCGGGTCGAGACCATCACCCCCAGCGGCAACGGTTTCCTGGTCAAGAGCAACAGGCAGAGTTACCAGACCCGCTCCGTGCTGCTGGCGATCGGCCGCCGCGGCACGCCCCGCAAGCTGGGCGTGCCCGGCGAGGACCAGCCCAAGGTGGTGTACCGTCTGATCGACCCGGCCCAGTACCAGAACATGCATGTCCTGGTAGTCGGCGGCGGCGACAGCGCCATTGAGGCGGCCACCACCATCGCCGACGAACCCGGCACCACCGTGACCCTATCCTACCGTTCCGAGGCCTTCTCCCGGGTCAAGGAGAAGAACCGCAAGAACCTCAAGGAGCGGGAGGAGTCCGGCCGGGTCAAGGTGATGCTCAAGTCCCAGGTCAAGCGCATCGATACGGACAAGGTGGTCATCAAGTGGGACGAATTCGACGTGGATCTCCCCAACGATGCCGTCATCATCTGCGCCGGCGGTATTCTGCCGACGGGCTTTCTCAAGGAAATCGGCGTGCAGGTCGACACCAAGTTCGGCACGGAATAAGTCCGGTCTCGCCGCGATACCGGAGACCCGGACTCCGGCCGTTTTGCGCTAATCTTCCCGCAGCCCCGATCACTACCCAGAGGAATGCCCATGTCCACACACCGCAATCACGCTTGGGTTTGCGCCCTGCTGTTGCTCGGCGCGAGCGCCGGCCGGGCCGGTCCCCTGGAGGACGGCTTGAGTGCAGTGCGGGCGCGCAATTACGAGGCGGCCCTGCAGTCGTGGCGGCCGATGGCGGAACAGGGCAATGCGGATGCCCAATACCATTTGGCCACGCTCTACCTGAACGGCCAGGGCGTGACCAAGGATTTCGGCGCGGCCCTCGGCTGGTTCCGCAAGTCCGCCCAGCAGGGCAACGCCCGCGCGCAATACAACCTGGGCGCCATGTACGAAAACGGCTGGGGCGTGAAAGCCGATTCCGACACCGCCCGCGACTGGTACCAGAAGGCCGCCGCTCAGGGCCACGCCATGGCGCAGAAGAAGGTGCAGGGAGGCCTGAAACAGCGCGAAGGGACCGAGCAGCAGCCGGACAAGCCGCGCCTGGCGGACGGCACGGCGCTGCATACCGCGGTGCGGCGCGGCGATCGGGAACTGGTGCAGAAACTGTTGGCGGAAGGCGGGGTGGATCTCAACGCCAGGGACAAAAAGGGTCGGACTGCCTACGCCTTGGCGCTACAGGCCGGTCGTGGCGACCTGGCCAATCTCCTGGCCGCGGCCGGCGCCTCAACCGCCCGGCCCAAGTTGGAGGAGAGCGGCGAGAAGGAGACCGCCAAGGTGCCTTTCAGCAAGTTGGAGAAGCAGGATGGCCAGAAGGCCGAGGCCGAAAAGCCCGACTCCACGCCAGGCAATGCCCGGCTCAGGCTGCCGCCCAAGCTGGCGGTCAACGAAACCATCAAGGGTTTCGACGGCTGGCCGCCCTTGAACGTGGCGGCCTGGCGCGGCGATCTGGCGGCGGTGAAGGCCTTGCTCGACAAGGGTGCCCAGCTGGACGGCAAGGATCCAGAGGGCCAAACCCCGCTGACCCGCGCCGCCTGGAACGGCCACGTGCCGGTGGTGCAGGAGCTGCTGGCGCGGGGCGCCAGCCTCGACACCCGGCTGGAGGACGGTACCACCGCCCTGATGCTGGCGGCCAAGGACGGCCGAGTGCCGGTGGTGCGCGCCCTGGCCATCAAGGGCCTGGATGTCAATGCCCGCCGCAAGGACGGTAGCACCGCGCTGATGCTGGCGGTGGACAACGGCTATGTCGAAGCGGCCCGTGCCCTGATCGGGCGCAAGGCCGACGTCAATCTGTCCCGCGGCGACGGGGTGGGGCCCCTGCTGAGCGCGGCCCGCAAGGGCGACGTGGAGCTGGCCGAACTGCTGCTCTCGGCCGGCGCCAATCCCAACGAAGTCGACCGGGAAGGCCGTAGCCCGCTGTTCCTGGCCGCCGACAACTCGCGCATCGAGGTGGTCAGGCTGCTGCTGGACCGCGGCGCCAATCCCAACCTGCTGGACCAGGACGGCCATTCGGCGCTGGCCCGCGCCGCGCTGCGCGGCCACGCCGACCTGATCGGGGAACTGCTCGGACATGGAGCGGCGGTGGATGCCCGCAGCAAGGAAGGCGGCAACACGCCGTTGCTGATTGCCGCCGGCCGCGGCCACGCCGAGGCGGTGCGGGTTTTGCTGGCCAAGGGCGCCAGCAACGACGCCGTCAATGATCTCGGCAACAGCGCCCTGATGCTGGCGGCTTCATCCGGTTACCCGGTGGTGGTTCAGCAATTGCTGGAAGCCGGCGCCGACGCCGGCAAGCGCAACAAACGCCGCGAGACCGCCATCACCCTGGCGGAAGCCGCCGATCACAAGGACATCGCCGACTTCATCCGCAACTACATGGAAACCCACAAGAAGGGCTTGCTGCAGTTCTGAACCGTCGTGTCGTCGGTTGGTGGCCGCGGCGTGAGTAGCCACAGCCAATAAGCCCACGTCCCAATTACTTCGGTTCTTCGTGGGCGATTACGGCGCAGGTGAGGGCCGTACGATGGATCAACTGGGGGTGGCTTCGCGATGTGTGATCCGACGTGGTACGGGATAGCGATGCGGATCATTGGACTGTGTCGCGGGGGGGCTCGGTTGTATTTGTCCCCGGAACTGCAACGCGGTAAGGCGCAATCGTAGGGTGCAGTAGCGGCTTCATCGCGTATTGCACCGGCTGAATGAGTCATTCATACGGCACAATACAGCTGTCGTCTCTTGCTCCCTACGCGGGCTATTCCGTCAACTATCTGAACCGGATCGTGGCCGTGGGCGCCAGCGTGGTCCGCTAGGTGCCACGGGGCAGATGACACACGACGGCACAAAGACCTACGACTGGGGGCCGTCCGGCGAACTCATCAAGATCAGCTGGCCCTCCGGAAAAACCATCACCTATTTCTACAATGGCTTTGGCCTCCTGTACCGGCGCTTCGTGAAGAACGGCGCCACCGTTGCCTCCGATACGCGGTACGCCTGGTGCGGAAATCATATCTGTCAGGAACAGAACGCGACCAACCAGAGCATCGTCAGGCGCTATGTGGACGGCGAAGTCACAAGCCCGATCAATGGCAAAGGCGCGTTCCTGTCGCCGCAGACTTTTTCTTATTTCAAAGACCATCTCGGGTCCGTTCGCGATGTCATCCAGGGAGTCGGCACGTTTGTCGCCGGGTACAGCTATGACGAATGGGGCACCCGGACCCAACGCTTCAACAACCTGGCCGGATTCGACCTGACCGTTGGGTATACCGGGCATTTTTACGACACCGATGCGCAATAGTCCTTTCCAATTCAGAGATGAGCCTGAAGGAGGGTTGACGAAGACCCTGGTTAGGCGGCTTTAGTTTGAAATCGGTTGATGAGTTGAAAGAGTTCAGCCCGTGACTGATTGAGGCGAAAGGCGGCGTCATTGTCGCTGCATTGGGTGGCGATTTCATCCAGAGCCTGGAAGTTCATGCGGGCTTGAGGTATTGGGAGGCTTCGGCCAAGGACTTGAGTTTCTCGTAAGGCGTTGTCATGTCCTGGTAGCGGTAGTGATTGCGGAGTTTGCCCTTGGCATCGAAGGACTCGGTGGGGAAGTGGCAGGGCCTGTGGAAGTTGAGGTAGTTGTTGAGGACGTCGCGGGTGAAATGATTGACCTCCTGGGCGAAGCGGCCTGGAATATGGCTGTAGCCGAGCACCTTGCGAACCGTGGAGCGGGTCTGTGCTCAAAGCGGTGGCGATACGTTCGACGTCCCGGCGCTTGAGCCGGTCCCGCTCTTCCGCGCCCCGCCGCCGCCGCTCTCCCCAGTCACCAGTGAACTGTGCCAATGTCATTTGCGCCGAACACTCGGTATAGACGCGCAATAACGGGGGCAGACGCAATTTCAAACGAGTCAAGACCGTAAGGGAACCGGCTCGATCGGGCTCCGGCGAATGGAATCAGGATTGAACTGTTGAAGTCGTGACAAGCCGCTATTCGATGGGATAGCCGTCGGCTTGCATTCCGGCGGTGATTTGGCGGATCGCCTATCGG
This sequence comes from Methylococcaceae bacterium, assembly GCA_012026715.1. GTDB lineage: Bacteria > Pseudomonadota > Gammaproteobacteria > Methylococcales > Methylococcaceae > VEPB01. Next base: position 16,445 of record VEPB01000298.1, read on the forward strand.
CATCCGCCCCACACGAGCTACATGCGGCTAAGTTGGTGCCGGAAACCACGAATCGGGATAGAATCGGGACCAATTGCTATCGGGGGCGGCCATCCGCTCGCTTCCCTTCACCCGCTTCGACGGACAGCACGAGGTCACCATGATCTCTCCAACCCGCCAAGTCGACATAGGATTCACGGGCGCACGGCCCAGTACTCCGGGCCACATTTGTCTCATCTATTCAAGCGACGACGTGCGCGACAAGGTCGCCGGCGCCTACATGACCGCCGGATTGCAGCGCGGAGAGAGCGTTCGCTACCTCACCGACTCGACCGATCCCGAGCGCGTCCGGGAATGGCTCATCAACACCGGCCTTGCGCTGGACGTGCCAGCCAAGAGCGACGCTTTCGCCGTGATCCAGAGCGAAGACGCCTACTATCCGCAAGGCTATTTCGATCCAGTGGAAATGATCGAGCGGTTGAAAGCACGCTACAAAAAGACAGCAGAGGCCGGCTACATCGGCACCCGAAGCTGCGGCGAGATGGGCTGGTTGCTGAAAGGGATTCCCGGCTCCGATCGCATACTTGAGTATGAGGCCTTGCTGAATACCGCGTTCCACCCGTTTCCGCATTCAGGCATGTGCCAGTACGACGCGCGCCGGTTTGACGGCGCGACGCTGTTCAAGGTCCTGCAGTTGCACCCCCAGATCATCGC
>VEPB01000299.1 GCA_012026715.1 Methylococcaceae bacterium
GGTTTAGTGATTTGCGAGTTCTCGGATCCAGCCATTTGCCAGTGCGGCCTCGAGCATGGTGCGGATGTCGTTGGTCAGACCGGTGGCCTGGTACTGTCGTTCCAGTTCTTCGACGATGGCGCCGAGGTTGCGGCTGCCGTCGCACAGTTGCAGGATGGCGGCGGCGGTACCGTTCAGCTCCACCAGCCCTTCCGGGTAGAGGATGACGTGGCGCTGTTGGGCCTCCTCCCACTGCAACCGGTGCAGGGGGGAGAAGGCCAGCGGCTTGTCGGGGTCCAGGCTCATGGGATGTTGTGGTAAGGGGGCTTGTGGTCGATGTAGGCCAGCCACATGGCATCCAGCATGGTCCACAGGATGTCCAGCTTGAACTGGAGGATGTCCAGGGCGCGTTGCTGCTGCTCGCGGGTCTTGAAATGGTCCAGGGTGATCGCCAGCCCGTGCTCCACGTCGCGGCTGGCCTGGGTCACTCGCTTGCGGAAATAGGCCAGCCCTTCCTGTTCGATCCAGGGATAGCGCTCCGGCCAGCCGGCCAGGCGCTGCTTGTGGATGGTGGGGGCGAACATCTCCGTCAGCGACGAACAGGCCGCTTCCTGCCAGGGGGCGTTGCGGGCGAATTCCACGTAGGCGTCCACCGCGAACTTGACGCCGGGCAGGACGTGCTTCTGCGACCACAGTTCGTCCCGCGGAATGCCCACGGCTATCCCCAGCCGGGTCCAAGCCTCGATGCCGCCGTCGTCCTCGCCCCAGCCGTCGTGGTCGTGGATGCGCTGGATCCAGATGCGGCGGGTGTCGCGGTCCGGGCAATTGGCCAGGATGTTGGCGTCCTTCACCGGGATCTTGATCTGGTAGTAGAAGCGGTTGGCGACCCAGCCCCGGATCTGTTCCTGGTTCAGCTGGCCGTCCCGCATCAGTTCGTGATAGGGATGGTTGATGTGGTAGAACTTTTCCTTGGCGCGCAGCTGCGCTTCGAATTCTTCCCGGGTCCAGGCTTGTTGTTCTGCGGTCATTGTGCCCTCACAAGGTGATTTCCATGCCGTCGAAGGAAACTTCGATGCCGGCGTCGTCGAGCGCTTTTCGCTCGGGCGCATCCTCGTCGAGAATTGGGTTGGTATTGTTGATATGAATCAAGATTTTCCGGCCGCTGGTGGCGGAGGCTAGCACCTCGATCATGCCGCCCTCGCCCGACTGGGGCAGGTGGCCCAGGTCCAGCGCCAGCTTGTCGGCAATACCTGCCTGGCCCATCTCGTCATTGCGCCAGAAGGTGCCGTCCACCAGCACGCAATCGGCCGCGGCCATGGCGGCCGATACCTGCGGCTCGACGGCGCCCAGGCCCGGCGCGTAGTAGAGTTTCTTGCCGGAGGAAATCTGTTCGACCACCACGCCAATGTTGTCGCCGGGATGGGGATCATGGCGGTGGGGCGAATAGGGCGGCGCCTTGCTGATGAGCGCGTGGGCGGTGAAGCGCAGGTCATCGATGCGGGGGATGGTGAAGCTGCTGCCATCCAGCGGCAAGGGATGATGGTTCACCTTGCAGTAATGCTCCAGCATGTTGAACAGCGGGAAGCCCGTCGTGAGGTCGCGCCGGACCGGTTCGCTGCAATAGATTTCCAGCGGCGCCGTGGATTCCCGCAGCATCAAGAGCCCTGTGGTATGGTCGATCTGGCTGTCGATCAGCAGAATGGCCTTGATGCCGCTGTCGCGCAGGCTGCGCGGGTGGCTGGCCGGAAAGGCCTCCAGTTGCGAGCGGATATCGGGAGAGGCGTTGAACAGCAGCCAGTTCTCGCCGTCGCTGCTGACCGCGATGGAGGACTGGGTACGTCGTTGCCCCCGCATGGTGCCGGCGCGGATGCGCTTGCAGTTGTGGCAGTTGCAGTTCCACTGCGGGAAACCGCCTCCGGCCCCCGAACCCAAGACTCTGATATGCATGCGTGAAACCCTGGAAATGAAAAACGGGGCCACACTGTCGTGTAAGCCCCGCTTTTCCTTCGAACCCGAATTAACGGTTGTAGATGTACATCGTTACTTCGAAGCCGAAACGCAGATCGTTGTAGCTCGGGGTTTCCCACTTCATATCGTCTACCTCCAGGGTGTCGTTGTTAAGGGCGGGTCGCGGCTATTGGACCTCGCGCCGCAGTATACGTTTCGCCCCAGTAGGACGCAACGGGCCGGACCGGGAAAAACTCCGGTCTCTATCCCCCTACTCTCTATGGGAGAGAGGACGGCGGAATGCCATCGGATTTGCCGCAGGTCGGACAGCGGGGATTCTTCGGCAGTCGCATCTGGCTCCATTCCATGGTCAGTGCGTCAAGCAACAGCAACCGGCCCCGCAACGGTTCGCCCAGCCCGGTGATCAGCTTGATCGCCTCCAGCGCCTGCATGCTGCCGACGATGCCGGGGAGGGGCGCGATGACGCCGGTGCGGACGCAGGTGTCCCCCAGTTCGCCGCCTTCGGAAGCATAGAGGCAGTTGTAGCAGGGACTGCCGGCGATGGCGGGAGTGAAGGTGGAGATTTGGCCTTCGAAACGGATCACGGCGCCGGAGACCAGCGGTATGCCGGTTCTTACGCTTGCGGTATTGACGGCGAAACGGGTGGCGAAATTGTCGGAACAATCCAGTACCACGTCGCAGGCGGCGATCTGCTCCTCCAGGTCTTCGCCTTCCAGTTTGCGGTCGAGCGGTTCCAGATGGACGTCGGGATTGATCCGGGCCAGGTTACGGCAGGCCGATTCGGTCTTGGCCGTGCCGATATCGTCGCTGCCGTGCAGAATCTGCCGCTGCAAATTGGACAAATCGACCTTGTCGAAATCGTTGAGTACCAGGGAGCCGACCCCCGCGGCGGCCAGATACAGGGCGGCCGGCGAGCCCAATCCCCCAAGGCCGATGATCAGCACCCGCGCATCCAGCAGTTTCTGCTGGCCCTCGAAATCCATCTGCGGCAGCATGATCTGCCGGCTGTAACGGAGCAGTTGATGATCATCCATCAGTCCAGTTCCCCGGCAAAATCGATCGCTTCCCGCAGCAGGGTGGTGGCGTAGGCGCCGGCGGGCAGGCTGAAGCTCAGTTCCAACACCGCGTCGTTGAGGGACCAGCGCAGGTCGTTGGCGATCAGTCGCAAGGGACGGCAGGCAGGTTCCATCGCTTCCGCTTCCAGTCCATCCGCGAATTCGCGGTATTGCCCGGCGACGGCCTGTTCCAGCGCCAGCGCATCGCCCTGCGCCGGGCTATCGCCCTTGCCCCACAAGGGGCCGCTGGGGTGAATCTGTTGGTCCGCGACCCGCTGCAAAGTGCGTTCGTCCAGGTCGGCGCTGAAGAAGCTGTGGGAGTCCGGAAACATGAATACGTCGCCGGGAATGGCCTGGTTCCAGTTGCCTGCTTTCACCCGCTGCGCCAGCACCGCATTGAACAGGAACGAGCGGGCCGCGGAAAGGTAGATGCCGCGGAGGTGTCGGTCGCGCGGGACAAATTCGCCGCGAAACATGGCCAGCGCACTGTCCAGATTGCCGCCGTTGCGCCCGAACCGCTGGGGACCGAAGTAGTTGGGAACACCATCCGCGGCGATCCGTTGCAGCCGTTCTCCCAAGGCGCCGGCATCGTCTTCCAGGTCGCGAATCACCAGGTGGAAGCGGTTGCCCCTCAGCGCACCCTTTTTCAGCTTGCGGTCGTTGCGGGTCGCCTCCAGCACGGTGATCGTGTCCGAATTCAGCCCGGCCCAATCCGGCCCGGCCTTGCCCGGCAACTGGACGCTGAACCACTGCACCGTGACACCGTGGCGGTCCTTCAGCCCCGCATAACTCACCACCGAGCGCGGCACGCCGGCGAATTTGGCGATTTGGCGAGCCAGAAAGTCGGTGTTTTCACCTTTCTTCTGGATGCGCAGAAAGGCATGTTCGCCGCTTCCGGATGGTTCGAATCCCAGGACCTCTTCGACGATGAAGTCTTCCGGTTGAGATTTGATGGTGCCTTTGGCCGGCGCGGTACCGTGGGCGTAGGGGAGGGGGGCAACGCGTGAACTTGTGGAATCGTCGAAAACGGGAGCGGTTGACACAGATTTGGGTATTTGATGAAGGGTTTCGATGGATGGGAGCGAGAGCCCTCAGTAGAAGGCTAGAATGGGCGCAGCGAATTCCAGCGTTCTCAGATCGGTGGCCGGAGGTCTCCTTGATAACTCCATAAGCCCACAGGGCTAGCCCGATTCTCCAGTGATTAGAACTGAAATGTTGGATAGAGGAAATATTTCGGAATGGCCATTAATCCAGAACGCGCAGTGTGATGATGAGCAAATAATCGGAAAGCCAAGTATCTTCTGTTGCGGACTATTTGTCAGCAGGATTTGAGTCATGCGGCTTTTGGAAAATGCAGCTTTTTGGTCAGTAGCCGCCATGGTGCCAAGCCGCTGGGAGAGAAGCAGAAGGCAGAGTATTGCCATATACAGCATAAGTGCCACAAACAGATATATCGATACAAGCCCTGTCGTTAATACGTAAGGTGGAGTGTCTGAGCTATCGGTCGGGCTCTGTCTTGGAGTCTTCAATCGCCTGAATTTTCCGTCGATCACAATTTTGGGGAAGACCCATGCGAAAAACCAACAGGCCAGAAAAGCCAAAAGCGATAGGCCCAAGAGCGGAGCCAGGGTTAGAGCGCCAAGGAGTTCACCAGCCATGAACCCTTTGAATAGCGTTCGATCGAATGAGAGAGGAAACATTGTCTCCTCCAGGCCCCAATATTCTAGCCATGCTATATGGTACCCAAGTCCGTATACGTAGAGACTTCCTGTGGCTAGCGCTATGAAGGCAGGTAGGTTTTTAATCTCCTTGTTGAGCATTTCTTAACTCCGTGAGAGTAACGGCGTCCTTTTTTGATATTTGTTGAGAGCGGCGGTGAGGTGTCCCAGAATAGCGCGGAGGTCTGGTAGGGTATCACTCCTGATGATGTGTCCTGTTTCTGAGATCGTTCCTTCAATTCGCGGTTATTGAAACAGCTTCGCGAGCAACGGAACGACTTCGGCAACCACGATAGCGCCAAGCATCCAGCGGTTGAGCTTCAAATCGCCATCAAGAGCGGCAAACCGGGCGTCAATCCGTAATTCCACTTCGCGGATATCCTGCCGCACCAGTTCCAAATCGCGCTTGCTGGGAAGTTCCGCTTCGCCGGAGGCTTCACGGAACGCATCGGCGACGGCTTCCGCCTGCTGCGGAGGAAATCCGGCGGATTCCAACTTGCGGACAAATTTATGAGTGTCGAAGGTGATCGTATTCATAATGCCAGTCTATGAAGGACAGGGAAGAGTGTCAACGAAACAGTGATTTAGCGTTGTTGCAGCCATCCTGCTGAGGTGCGGGTTCAACCAGTGTCTTTCGCCGAACTCCATTGTCTGAGCAACTTCAGCTTCCTGCGGGGCGCCTCGCATCCGGAGGAGTTGGTGGAACAGGCTGCTCGGCTGGGATACCGGGCGCTGGCGCTGACCGACGAATGCTCGTTGGCGGGCATCGTCCGTGCCCATCAGGCGGCCAAGCAGCATGGCATCGCGCTGATCGTCGGCGGCGAATTCCGGCTCGACGACGGCCTCAAGTTTCTGTTATTGGCTCCGAATCGGCAGGCTTATGGGCAATTGTCGAGGCTGA